>NZ_JBNMNU010000184.1:0-8124 GCF_051278035.1 Clostridium sp. | reverse complement strand
CTAAAACATATAAAATAAACCCAGAACAAACTCTTAGTCACGTTCAAGCATTATATGAAAAGAAAATGCTTACATATCCAAGGACGGATGCAAGAGTCCTTTCTACATCAGTGGCTAAAGAGATAGACACTAATATAAGAAAATTAACCACTTTAAAAGGAGCATCTGATTTAAAAGCAGCAGCAGAGAATATTGTAGATAAAAAGTGGTACAGTAGTATAGCTAAAACAAAGTATGTTGATGACAGCAAAGTTACAGACCATTATGCTATTATACCAACAGGAGAAGGCCTTCAAAACTATTCATCATTAAAAGATTTAGAGAAGAAAATCTACAATTTAGTGACTAGAAGGTTTTTGGCAATATTTTACCCGGCGGCTGTGTATAACAAAGTTTCTGTTATAACTAAAATTGGAAAGGAAAGATTTTTTACATCAGATAAGGTTTGCACAGAGATAGGATTTTTGGAAATTTTGAAACCTGCTAGTGATAGTAATGATAATGAAAGTAAGAATATGAAATTTTTAAGTACCCTTAAAAAAGGTCAAATTGTGAAGCTTGAAGATTTAGTAGTCAAAGAAGGTAAGACATCTCCTCCTAAAAGATTTACTACAGGTTCAATAATTATAGCCATGGAGAATGCAGGTAAGCTAATTGAAGATGAAGAACTAAGGGAGCACATAAAGGGTTCTGGAATTGGTACAAGTGCAACGCGGTCAGGGATTTTAACAAAGCTTGAGAAAATAACATACATTAAGGCTAATAACAAAACACAAGTGGTTATGCCTACGCTCCTTGGAGAAATTATTTATGATGTAGTTAAAAATTCTATACCAACGCTTCTAAATCCAGAATTAACAGCTAGTTGGGAAAAAGGATTAACAATGGTTACCCAAAGCGAAATAGCTGGCGATTTGTACATGGATAAGCTTGAAAATTATATAATTAAAAATACTGATAGAGTACTTAAATTAAATAATGCAATAAGACTAAAAAACAATTTTGATAGGGTAAGTTCATTTTACAAAAAACCATCAAAAGTCGTGGAATAAACTAGAAAATTAAAAGAATCATATATTGAGCAGATTAAATTCTACTCAAATATGATTCTTTTTTTATTTTATAATTAATTCGAACAATTTTTTAGCTGCTTTTTTAGGACCATATTTCTCTTGACCTTTTATACCAAGGGAAGTCCTGATTTGTCCAACCTTTACCCCTGTTTTAAAGAATTCTTCAAAGTACGAAACCAGAAGTACATCAACTAGCTCTTGCTTTTGAGCAGGTCCAAAAGGGTTTGCAAAATATGAGTTTACAAGGCCCATTTCAGTAGTAGTACCTTTCGCCATCCTTGCCCCACTTTTGCAAACGTCAATTGCATCATTTGGAGTTGTAAAGAAATCAATTTCTGAAGTGATATCATTTGTTTCTTCATAATTATTAGCATAGAGGAATAAATCTATAGGGTATCCTTTAATAATATCTTTATAGCTTGCTACAGGCATAACAAGTCTTGCATTAATTTTATCAGGATTCATAAATATGCTTCTATCAATTTCTTTAAGAGCATAACCTGCATCTAAATCATCAAGTCTTACAAAAGCTCCAATTTCTGTTCCATAAGCTAATGGTTTGTTGCCTCCATTTAAAGTTAAATAGCCCATGTCATCAAAGACTATGGTCATGTCACTGATATAATCTTCACTTAAACTTCTAAAGGCTTCTAAGCATTCAGACTTACCTGCACCACTATCACCCATAATAACTACATTAGCACTGTTTCCGTTATTCATAACAATATTCACCATTGCTCCATGTATTGGGAGTGAACCACGTTTAATCATTATTAGGTTATGAAGTGTTAAGGCCATTTTTTTAACATAGCCGAAGTAATCAATTTCATCTCCATAACTTATATATCCCGTCATTATGTTATTTTCTACATCATCATAAAATACTGTTTTAATTTTTGGATAAGAATCTTTAGCACCAAAAACAAAAACTAAATCTGGGTTAATGCCTCTATATTCTTTTTCTCGAGCCATTTCAAAAAGGTTACATAGACTTATTGCATGAGCCATAAAATCTCTGTGAATGTAAATGAACGCTAGTAAAGTACCTACTTTAGCAGGGTAACAAAACCAATGATCTTGGTTTATATGACAGTTTTTCAATGGGTTTTCAAAACACTCTGTAAACATACCATCTCGAGTATTCTTTTTAGGATAGCTTATATAAGGCAAATCTAGCATTATTGAATCAATAAAAGGAATGCCTTTTAACAATTCATACCCAGAAGGTAAAGTCCAATTTACATTATTAACAATCAGGCCAGCATTACCACCAGCAGGTAGTTGTCTGTAAACTGTAGGTTTTTGGCCGAGAACATTCTCTCCTATCTTTCTGTATAAATTAAGAATAAGCATAGAAAAGTCATTGTTAGCTTCAACAAAGCTCGTTTTCGCTAAACCATCATTAATTCTATTATTTTGAATTACAGTGTATCTTTCAAGCTTTCTCCAAAAACCATAAAAATCTTCTATAAAATCAATAAAATTTTCTTTGCGATCTATAAAATTGCTATATTTAGTATTCAAATTTTTAATCTCATTTATATTTAATACAGTCAAAAGTTTAAATAAATGTATTATGAAAACATCTAACTCTTCATTTTCAATGCGGGCGTTTTGAAGCAAATATTTATAGATATTTGAGTTTTTCTTCTCTATTTTCTTAAGATATGAGTTAAAGACTCTTTTGAAGCCTTCGCTTTCAAGTAGCTTTTCAGGGCTGTTACAATATTTTGAAGTGAAGTTTATCATGACTTTATCGTTACTTAGCGAGAATTCTTTTTTCAAATCAGCACCTCCGTATATAATTTAGAATTTTTTGATAATTGAAACATGTACAAGCTAATAGCATCAATTTAACATCAAAAATTTTCGATTCACTCCATTATACTGCTAAATTGAAATATTAACAATATTAAATCTGCAAAAAAACGTGGTTTGATTATATTACAAAATAAATACTGATTAACCTCCAAATTTTATATTGAATTTTAGTATAAATATTGTATATTCTAAGATATACTTGTAACGTATGTGTGTAAAATAAATTAACATATTGAGTTATTATGTTTGTTTTTAATAGAATGAGTAAAGGGAGTGGTATAGTGAAAAAGAAAAAATTGCCTCATTTATTGGCAATTATATTAATGGTGATGTGGAGTTTGTCATATTTAAGTATAAAGGTTGTAGTAAACGAGGTAAGCCCTGCATTATCAGCATTTTATAGGTTTCTAGTAGGCGCAATAATATTATTTGTAGTATTGAAAGTAAAGTTTCCAGAGGAGAAAATTTTAAAAGAGGATAGGTTTAAATTGGCATTAGGTGGGCTCTTCGGGATAACAATATATTTTATTTTTGAAAACTCATCTGTAGCATATACCTCGGCGTCAAATGTAGCAATCTTAATATCTACGATACCTATTTTCACATTATTTTCTCAAAGAATAATTTATAAAGAGAAGATGAACTGTGGAAAAATTATTGGCGCTACCTTAAGTGTAGTTGGAATTATAATAATAATTGTATCTAAAGATAGGGTAAGCTTTTTTTCAAAGGGAAGTATAGGAGATTTAATGGCCCTTGGAGCAGTATTTTCTTGGGTGATTTATAATATTGTTTGTACTAGTTTTAAAGGAAACTATAAAAGTATAACTATTACTACATATCAAATAATATGGGGGGCATTATTTTTAAGTCCTTCACTGTTTTTTGGTGGTTTACAAATTCCTTCTACTATAGTTATATTAAACATAGTGTATTTATCTATTTTCTGTTCTTGTTTTGGCTTTATAATATATGTGTATTGTCTAAAAGAACTAGGGGCAACCGTTACCACTACGTATATAAATTTACAGCCGATTATGAGTCTAGTTGCAGCAGCAGTGATCCTAAAGGAAGTAGTCACTATTTGGCAGGTAATCGGGTGCATAGTAATAGTAATAGGAGTAACTTTAGTGAGCTTTAATGGTAAGATTAATCTTCACTTGGAAAAATTGCGTTTATGACATTTACGATGGTTTGATTAGCGATTTCATAATTAACTTGCAATCCATTTCTGCTACATTTTATGATTCCTAATGATTTTAACTTTTGTAGATGTTGCGAAACGGTGGATTGAGGGAGGTTTAAACAACCCTGCATATAGCTAACGTTGCAACTTCCGTTGATCATAAGTCCTCGTATAATACATATTCGTACAGGGTGGGCAAGAGCTTTTAGTAAATCTGCAATTTCCGTATATTGTTCAAAATCGTTATTCATAAAAAATCTCCTAACTATGTTTATTTGAATGTAAATATATTTTAATATTAATATATAACGATATAAATGTCAATATTATCACTGTTGTTTTATGCACATGAAAATGGACTATATTAGTTTTAAAACTAATATAGTCCATTCTCAATATAAAAATTTATTTAAAATCTAATTCTACTGCCACCGTGGTTATTCTTCTTTTTAATAAAGGAAATTAAGAACACAATTAAAATTAAAAGCCCAATTAGTAAAATCGCAACTCCAGCGTAGATAATTATGTTGTCTTTAATTAGAGTAGATTTTGAAATTGTTGGATATAAATCAACGCTAATTTTTGAATCTCTTTGTACTAAATCAAGTGTTCCAACAGACGACTCTTTATCAAGTTTCCATGGATTGATGCCGGAAACATTAAAAGTAGTTTCTAGTTTAACATCATTTTTATAATAAGTTACATCTTTTTTTGCAGTAAGCGGAATATCAACTGTTTTTACTGGTCCTAAGAATGGGATAACCTTATAAGGTACAGAAATTGTTTTTAATTCAGTATCTTTTTTATTGAGTACTTCTTTCTTGGCAGCATAACTATAGTCAATTAATTTTGTCATATCTTCAAAGACTTTCGTATCTTGTGCATCATACTCAGATTTCATAACAACACCTATAATTTTTCGACCATCACGTTCGTATATAGAAACTAAGCATCTTCCAGCCTTTTGTGTAACACCAGTTTTGCCACCTATGTTACCATCTATTCCAAGGAGTTTATTTCTATTTTTAATAATAGCTTCTGGGCCATTTGCTGTTTTTACTGTGCTAGTTTTTTTAGCTATCGATTTTCTTACCCATTCGTTTTTGTAAGCAGCTTTTCCTAAAAGAGTTAAATCATATGCAGTTGTATAATGTTCATCAGTCATATCATCCAATCCATTTGGTGTAAAAAAGTGAGAACCAGTCATTCCTAGGGATACCGCTTTTTTATTCATCATTTTAATAAACTCAGGTGTGGTTCCACCAACGTTATCAGAAATCATATAAGCAATATCATTTCCTGAAAAAAGAAGAAGTGAATCCATTACATTATCTGCTGACATAGTATCACCCACTGCTATTGGATGTAAATTAGCATTATAGGTAAAAGGGGGTTGAGACTTTGCTAATGCTGTATAGGTTAAATTGTCTGTTATTTTCATATTTTCTGCAAGTAGTATGCCTGTAAGGAGTTTTGTTATACTTGCTGGGTACATTTTATTATCAATATTTTTAGTATAAATAATTTCATTAGTCTCTAAATCTACAGAAATGGCAGCTTTACCAATTAAGTTTAGTGGTTTTTCAGCAGCAAAAACAGTTGTAGAAAAAATTAGAGTGAATGCTAGTGTGAATAATATAAGTTTACCTCTTCTTTTCAATTTTCATCTCTCCATTATATTCAAATTTTATATTTATTACGATAAATACAAAGTTAGTATAACATTTTAAAATATTAAGAACAAGTTAACATTTAATTATCTACATAAAGTTTACATCCAAATAAAAACCACGTGGGGGCACCAAAACAGTTTTTATATGATAAAATAATAGTAATGCTTAAGTAAAGTCAGAAGGTGGTATAAAGATGATAAGTAAGTTAGAACAAATATTTAATGAGAGAGAGTCTAAGGTAATAGGTGAGTTTAAGGAAAGTGCAGTTATGATACTGCTTGTGGAGGAATTAGAAGAGTTATCGGTGGTATTTGAAGTTCGTGCAAAAACTCTAAGGAGTCAGCCGGGAGATGTTTGTCTTCCAGGTGGACAAGTGGAACAAAATGAGGATCCAAGGGAGACATCAATAAGAGAATCTATGGAAGAATTAAATTTGAAAAGGGATCAAATCCAGTTTATTGGAGACATGGACTATTATATAAGTCCTTATGAAAATAGATTGTATGCTTTTGTAGGCAAGCTAATATATGGGGAAATAAACCCTAACCCTGATGAAGTGGATCATATATTTAGAGTTCCGCTTACATTTTTTATGGAGAATGAGCCACTGCTTTATAAAATGGAGATAGGTCCTATAAATCAAGAAGGTTTTCCTTTTCATTTAATAAACGGGGGTAAAGACTATAATTTTAGGAAAGGGTATTTAAATGAGTATTTCTATGAATACAATGGATATAAAATATGGGGGTTCACAGCCCAAATTATTAAAAGCTTTATTGATGTTCTTAAAAAAAAATAAGGTACTAATAAGCAAGGCCACCTGTTATACGGGTGGTCTTAAATAGTTAAGTACTTATTTTCATTTGATCGTCACTATCTCCTGTAATATATTTTTGTATCATTCTATTGGCTTTGCTTTGAGAAATTCCAAGTACTTCTGCAATTTTATACGAGCTTTTAAATCGATTATATGCTTTTAAAATAATTTCTTTCTCTACTTGTTGTAATGAATCTTCAAGGTGAGGTAATTTTTTGAAATCTTGATTAAATAACTGATATGGATTTTTATGAATATAAGGTGGTAGATCATGGGGGCAAGTAATTATTTTAGAAGTAGTTATTACCATTTGTTCTACAATATGTTGAAGTTCTCGTATATTACCGGGCCAGGAATAATTTATTAACATATCTAAACACTCATCTGAAAATTCACGGTGTAAATTATATTTCCTATTACATTTTTCTAAGAAGTGAGGAATTAGGACTTCTATGTCGCAAGGTCTTTCCCGTAGCGAAGGAATCTCAAAATCAATTACTTTTAACCTATAATATAAATCTTCTCTAAATGTTTTTTCGGCAACTAATTTTAATAAGGATTGGTTTGTAGCAGAAATTATACGGACATTTATGGATTTGTTTTCTGTTCCGCCTACAGGAGTAAAACAATGATCTTGGACGAGCTCAAGAAATTTAGGCTGCAAATTTAGAGGGATTTCACCTACTTCATCTAAAAAGAGAGTACCACCATCGGCTAGCTCCACTAAACCTAGTTTTCCACTTTTTTGAGCTCCTGTAAAAGCTCCAGGAACATATCCAAATAGTTCGGATTCTAGTAGGTTCGGCGATATGGTCGCACAATTTATAGTAATAAAAGAGTTGTTAGCCCTGGAACTGTTTTGATGAATATATTTAGCGAATGCACTTTTACCAGTACCAGATTCACCTAAAATTAATATTGTAGCATCTATATTTGAAATGCGATGTATCATTTCAATAATTGATTTTATTTTATCGCTTCTAAAAATTAGTTTATCATTTGTGGTTAGTCTTTTCTTTCTTAAAATTTCTACTTCTGCCTTATATCTCTCCATTTGCTCTTTTGTTTTTTCTAAAGTGTACTTAATTTTCTCGATTTCAGTCATATCTCTACAATCTTCAACTATATATATAATTTCACCAGCCTCATTGAAAACCGGCGTTGCGGTGATAACTAATTTTCTACCAGTAATTGTTTCTTGATCCATGGTAATTTGTTTTTTATCGCGAAGAACAATTGGGATGGGCGATCGACCGCAGTATCCATTATTGAACAGATAAAGAACACTTTTACCCATTATTTCTGAACGTTTCATTCCATAGTGTTTTTCGAAGGATTTATTGCAATAAAGAGTTATACCACTGCCATCGGTTACGAATATCTCATCATGTGTGGCTTCTAGAATTATTTTGTAAAAATCATTTTCATTTTTAGTGTGCCAGGCATGGCAATTAACTAGGTGGTGAAAGTCCATTGTGGGGGTCTGTAGTTACCAACCACTAGCTGAAGACAAGGTATCCACCGTGAGGTGTGAGCTGGAGGAAGTCCTAGGCA
>NZ_JBNMNU010000183.1:0-8126 GCF_051278035.1 Clostridium sp. | reverse complement strand
GTCACTCATCTATGCCCATATAAATACAATAATTCAATATATACCAAGAAGGTTTCTTTTTGAAATGATGAGATTCTAAGAATGAGTGAGATATCAAGAGTAATTTATAATATAGAGAGGAAGGTGACATTTTGGCTAAAGCTAGAATAAATAAAGAGAAATACGGATTACTATTTATTGCTCCGTTCTTTATTACATTTTTAACCTTTCAATTATATTCAATGCTATATTCTCTTTATGTAAGTTTTCTTAAATGGGATGGAATGTCTAAGCATGTTGAATTTGTAGGAGCTGCAAACTACTCAAGATTATTTTCAGATTCGATTTTTATAAAGACTGTAGCAAATACATGGATAATGTGGCTAAGCGCCGCTATTCCTCAAATGATTTTAGCATTAACATTAGCTGTTTTATTAAATGATGCGAGACTAAAAGGTAAGGATTTTTTCAGATCAGTGTATTTCTTTCCTAATTTAGTTACAGCAACTTCAATTGGTATATTGTTTGCATTCTTATTTGATTGGCAAGCAGGGTCGGTAAATAAGATATTAATAAATATGTATTTAATAAAGGAACCAATAAACTTTCTTATGAGTGAAGGTTACTCTAGAGGTATAGTTTCTCTCACTTCCTTCTGGATGTGGTTTGGATACAGCATGCTAATATTTATGGCGGGAATGAAAAATATACCTGAAGAACTTTATGAAGCGGCGACTGTAGATGGAGCTAGTAAAATACAATCTTTCTTTTCTATAACAATTCCATTATTAAGGCCGACAATTTTATTTTCAGTGATAACATCATTAATAGGAGGAATGCAATCCTTTGATATACCATATGCACTAACAAAGGGCGCAGGAACACCTGACAACTCAACAATGACAATGGTTATGTATCTTTATAGAACTGCATTTTCAAACAATAATTATGGTTATGGTGCTGCTGTGGGATATGCGTTATTTCTAATGATACTAGTATTTGCAATAATATCCTTTAAGTTTATAAACAAAAATGCTGATTATGAATAGAGGGGGTAGAGATGAAACATAATATTGTAGTAAAAACAGATATAAAACCAATGGAAACAAAGCAAACAAGTAGTTTGATTAAGAAGGCAATTTTATATATAGCTTTGACTGCACTTGCCATTTTATGTTGTTTACCATTTTTTATAATGATAATTAATGCAACTCATACTAATCTTGAAATAGCTACAACACTGTCTTTAAAACCTGGGTCTGCACTTATGACGAATTATAATAGGTTATTAGAGAGTCAACCTATTTGGAAGGGTTTCACAAATAGTTTGTTTTTGGCAAGTTGTGTTACGGTTGTAAGTGGTTACTTTAGTGCATTAACTGCCTATGGATTTTCTAAATTTAAATTTAAGGGTAATAATATTTTATTTTGGGTGCTACTCGGAACTATGATGATACCTACCCAATTAGGGATTATAGGATTATTTCAATTAGTGAAAAATTTACACTTGCTAGATTCTTATTTGCCACTAATAATACCAGCTATTGCAACACCAGCATCGGTATTTTTCATTAAAGGATATACAGATGGTGCTATTAGTGATTCACTTATAGAAGCTGTTAGAATAGATGGATGCAATGAGTTTGTTATATTTAACAAGATGGTTTTACCATTAATATTCCCATCCGTTGCAAAAATGTCTATATTTACTTTTATTAATACCTGGAATAACTTCTTAATACCTTTAATATTACTATTTGATCAGAATAAATTTACACTTCCAATAATGGTAATGTCGGCTAGAGGAACATACCAGACAGAATATGGCGTTGTTTTCACCGGTGTAGCTATTTCAATTGTACCTATAATGATAGCATTTATTTTCTTGTCAAAGAAAATAGTGGGAGGACTCACTGTAGGAGGCGTAAAGGGATAATAAAGCAAGCTATTAAAGGAGGGAATACAAATGGGTTTTCCAAAGGATTTCGTATGGGGGGCGGCTACGGCAGCCTACCAAATTGAGGGCGCTGCATTTGAAGGCAAAAAAGGAATGTCGGTATGGGATAATGCATGCAAAATAAAGGGGTTCGTAAAAGATGGGCACACAGGAGCTATAGCCTGTGACCATTATCATAGATATAAAGAAGATGTTCAATTAATGAAGGAAATGGGTCTGAATTCATATAGATTGTCTATTTATTGGCCTAGAATATTACCCAGTGGAATAGGTAAAATCAATGAAGAGGGACTTGATTTCTACGAAAGGTTAATTGATGAATTATTGGAGAATGGGATTACTCCTTATATAACACTATTTCATTGGGATTTTCCACATGAATTATTCTTAAAAGGTGGATGGTTAAATGAAGATAGTTCTGATTGGTTTGCAGAGTACACAAAGGTCGTAGTTAAAAGACTGTCTGATAGAGTTAGCCATTGGATTACACAAAATGAACCTCAATGTTTTATAGGCCATGGTCATGGGAATGGATCGCATGCTCCAGGCCTAAAACTAAGTAATAGTGATATATTGTTTGCATCACATAATTCTCTTTTAGCTCATGGGAAATCAGTTCAGGCGATCAGAAAGTTATCAAAAGTTCCTTGTGAAGTTGGTTACGCCCCAGTTGGTATAACATCTTTTCCGGACACTGATACACTAAAAGATATAGCGGCTGCAAGAAAGCACATGTTTGAAATAACTACGCCTAACCAATGGGGAAATACTTGGTGGATGGATCCAGTTTTTTTAGGGAAGTATCCTGAAGATGGACTTAAAGTTATGGAAAAGTGGCTACCTAAAATAAAAGCTGATGATATGAAAACTATCTGTCAACCTTTAGATTTTTTAGGGCTTAATATTTTTCAGGGCACAAGAGTAAAAATGGATGAAAATAACCATGCTAAAGTAGTTGAAAATAAGGTTGGACATGAACAAACCTTAAATAGATGGTCAGTAACCCCCGAATCTCTTTATTTTGGACCTAAGTTCTTTTATGAAAGATATGGGAAACCTATACTTATAACTGAAAATGGAATGTCAAATGTAGATTGGGTAAATTTAGATAAAAAGGTTCACGATCCACAAAGAATTGATTTTCTACATAGATATTTGAAAGAATTTAAAAGAGCAAGTGAAGATGGTGTAGACACAAAAGGTTATTTTGATTGGTCCTTAATGGATAATTTTGAATGGTCAGAAGGCTACAATGAAAGGTTTGGTTTAATATACGTAGATTATGAAACAGGAAATAGAACAGTGAAAGACTCAGGACATTGGTATAAAACAATTATTGATAGTAATGGAGAGTTACTTTAATAATAGTAGTAGTAGTAGTAATATACTAAAGCACCAAAGATTTATTCTAGTCTTTGGAGCTTATTTTTTTCCTCACATGGCAAGCAAGCTTATAAGTTGTTATTTTTTCAATTAATTACCAAATAAATTTTACAGAGCTGAAAAACTAATGATATACTTAAATTAAAGGGAAGTAATATTTAAGGTAAGTGTGGGGGGGGTTAATCATAGAAATATTTGAAAATCTTTTTAATAACAGAGGATATATAGATGGAATTACTATTATTAATGTTGCAGGTGAAATTTTATTTTCAGCAAAACTTAACAACAAACTAAATTCACCCAGGGAAGATAATCACGAGGTTGTAGGAAAGAATTTTTTTGATATATATGAGAAACTAACTACAGAAAATAGTACTACTTATAAATCTATGGAAATAGGAGTGCCAATATATATTGAAAACCAAATACTTAAGCTTAAAGAGAAAAAAGATATAAAAATAACATCTTTATCTATTCCTATTAAATCGGGGAATAGAATAGTAGGAGCTATTGATTTATCTTCCTCGGAAATAGAAAATAAAGATAGTACAAATATAATTAAAATAGATAGCGGAATATTTAAAAATGCTAATGAAATAAAACTTCATGATAGCGAAACATATGCAATGTACTCTATTGATAGTATTATCTCTAATAATAAAAAAATGATTGAGCTTAAAGATCATATAGAAATAGCTGCAAACTGTGACGTTCCCATTATGATATATGGAGAAACCGGTACGGGAAAAGAAATGTTTGCTCAAGCTATACACAATTCAAGTAAAAGAAAAAATGCTCCATTTATTGCTCAAAATTGTGCGGCAATACCAGATAATCTGCTTGAAAGTATTTTGTTTGGAACTGCAAAAGGGGCATTTACAGGTGCAATAGATAACATAGGATTATTAGAGCTTGCAGAGGGTGGAACCCTTTTTTTAGATGAAATAAACTCTATGCCTATTCATCTTCAACCAAAATTACTTAGGGTTTTGCAAGATGGAACATTTAGAAGTGTAGGCTCAAAAGAGGTTAAAAAAATTAATATTAAGATAATATCAACTCTTAATATTGAACCAAGGGAAGCTATTAAGTTAGGACAGTTAAGAAGAGACATTTACTATAGGTTAAGTGTTATGATTATAAAAATTCCACCATTAAGGGAGCGATTGGACGATATACCTCTTCTAGTAAATTATAATATTAGCAAATATAATAAAGTTTTTCACAAAAACATAAAGTATGTTTCTAAACAACTTTTCTCAAAACTTAAATCATATGATTGGCCAGGTAACATAAGAGAACTAGAACATGTAATAGTCTATGGTTTAAGTACCGTAAACAAAACTAAGCAACAACTAGAATTTTTGGATATAGAGGGTAAATTCAAAGAGCTTATGGAGATGAATCACAGTGATAAAAAACCTCAAATAATTTCGCTTAGAGAAAATATGGAGAACTATGAAAAATCTTTAATAGAAAGAGCTCTTTTATCAAGTGAATATAATGTGACAACGGCATCAAAATTACTTAACGTTCCAAGACAAACACTACAAAGAAAAGTTAATTATTACAAACTGAAATGAATTTTAATTTAAAATAATTAAATATTAAAGTATGATTTTATGTAATAATATAAAAAGCCCATAGATGAGCATTTAAATGTTTGTTTATGGGCTTTTTGTATTAATTTACAAGTGAAATTACTATGAATCCTAATACCTTCGCCGATGATTTTTTTGGCATAGTTATTGCTAAAGTATATAATAAGCAAAATTAATTATCTTGGGAGGTATTGAAATGATATTTGGAGTACTGAAAGATGTTAAAGTTGGAGAGTATAGGGTGATAGCAACACCTGTAGAAGTAGCTTCTATTAAACATGATGGCCATATTGTTCTTGTTGAAAAAGATGCGGGATTAAATGCAGGCTTTAGCAACCAGGAATATGTGAATGAAGGTGCTGAAATAGTAGAAACAGTCCAGGAGATGTATGCTAGATGTGATTTGATAGCAAAAGTTAAAGAAATCCAAAAGGAAGAGTATCATTTACTCAGAAAAGATTTAATATTATATACCTGTATTCATCCCGCTGCACATGAAGAAGAAGTCCAGGCTATTATTGACAGTAAAAGCATTGCATTTACAGCAGAAGATTCTCACAGATACGGATCAGTTAACTGTGAGGCAGCAGGAAAGCAAGGGGCTTTAATGGGATTATACTCAATGCTTACTATTAATGGAGGAAAGGGCAAATTTGTAAGTGGTTTAGCGGGAGCTCCAGGAATCAAAGTTCTTATACTTGGAGGCGGAATAGTTGGAAAGTCTGCACTACAAGTTCTTCAGTCATTAGGAGCTTGGTGCACATTAATGGATGTTAATATGGCAACCTTAAGAGAAATTGGAAAACTATATAATGAAAAAGTTAACACCCAATTTTCGACTAAAGAAAATATCAAGAAATTACTTCCTGAAATTGATATGGTAATAAATTGCGTGAAATGGCCCAAGGGAAATTTAGATTACTTGATTGATCGTGACATGCTTAATCTAATGGGAAAAGGATCTGTAATCGTAGACATAAGCAATGATGACAAAGGTGCTATAGAATCTTTTCATGAAACTACACATGAAAACCCTACATATATAGAGAATGGAATAGTTCACTATTGCGTAGGTAATATACCTGGTTGCATTGCTAATTCAGTATCCGTTGCATATGCTGCGTCTGTATTACCACATCTTCGATCAATTCTTAACTTAGGTATAAAAAAAGCTTGCATCAAAGACGGCTATTTAAGACGAAGTTTAATTGCGTACAAAGGATATATTACTCATGAAGAAACAAGTGCAATTCAAAATAGGCCTTGGGTAAGACCTGAAGAAATATTAAATATATTAGACGAGAAACTAGATCCTGCACCACCGGCTACGATGACAAGATCAGATAATTTTTTAAAATCTAATTTATTATTTTAAAGGGGGAAGTTAAAATGGAAGCAGGTCAAAGTTTAGGTATTATATCATTATTACCAGCAACAATTGCTATTATATTAGCTTTCAAAACGAAAAATGCTATATTTTCGCTAGCGGTTGCTTGTCTTATAGGAGTATTAGTTATGGGAGAAGGTCTTCTCGGATTTCCAACTCTATTAAAAGTATCTTTAGGTACTACTAGTTTTTCTTGGATATTACTATTAGAGTTATTTATTGGTATATTAATCGCATTTTTTCAAAGGACTGGTGCTATTCAAGGTTTTACTAAAATTATGGATGATAAAAAACTTAGTAGAGTAGGTATACAACTAGTCGCGTGGTTTATGGGTATGTTTGTATTTTTTAGTGATTATTTTAGTCCATTGTTTGTAGGTTCTACGATGAGAGGACTTTCTGATAAAGCAAAGATATCACGCGAAAAATTAGCTTACATCGCAGATTCTACATCTGCACCCGTGAGTGTAATGGTTCCAATCACTGGTTGGGCAGTATTTATTTCAGGGTTACTTGTTGGAATGGGTCCTATAAAAGATGGTCCTGAAGCAATGATGGTATTTACAAAAGCAATTCCATTTAACTTTTATGCCATATTGGCTGTTATTTTTGTGGGACTAACAGCTATGAAAATCATTCCAGAGTTTGGCCCTATGAAAAAAGCGGAAGACAGGGCAATAAACGAAGGGAAAGTATTTGCAGATGGTGCAGAGCCATTATTAGGTGAAGAATTAACTGATACACCTGTATACGAAGGATTTAAGGTTAACGTGCTATTAACCTTTATACTTCCAGTATTAATAGTAATTTCTATTGCAGTGGGAACGTTTATAGTTCTTAAATCGGCTAAAACTATGGAGGCCTTTTTAGCAGCAGCTATTGTATTGGGTATTATTATGAGAATTAAAGGAATCCCATTTAATGAAATTATGAAAACTGCAATGGCAGGGATGAAAGGTGTAATGCCTGCTATTATAATATTGGCACTTTCATATTCAATCAATAATTTAAGCAAGAGCATGGGCACAGCTAATTATATTATTTCATTAACGGAAGGTTGGTTAGTTCCAAGTTTGTTACCTGTATTAACATTCGTTCTAGCAGCAATTATTGCTTTCTCTACAGGGACATCATGGGGTACTTTTGCAATAGTAATGCCTTTGTCAGTACCGCTTGCTTTTATATTTACAGGTAATGTGGTTACTCCATTAGTACTAGCTACTATTGCAGCAGTTGCCGGGGGAGGAGTATTTGGAGATCACTGTTCTCCACTTTCAGATACGACTGTTTTGGCATCTACTGGTGCTGCTTCTGACCATATGGATCATGTTAAGACACAATTGCCTTATGCATTGACGGTTGCAGTGGCTGCTACAATACTTTATTTAATTATTGGTTTCATGTTTGGTTAATAAATTTAGTAAGTTGTAGCCTAGCGTATCTCAGTGCGAAATATTGAATTATTTAAACGTATAGTTAGTATTATGAGCATAATCTACTTAGAACACTTGTGTTCATAGATTATGCTCATATTTATGTGATAGAATATTCCTTGTCGTCGCAAAAGCGGTGGCGAAATAAATTAAATGTTTATTATTATTCAATTAGGTTTTAAATGAAAATGAATTTTAAAAACTTGTTGACAGATAAAGAAACATCTAGTATTATAGTAGAAGTCGTCAGCAATTGACGGATACAAAAAACAAATTGGTCTTTGAAAATTAAACAGAGAAATAGGTAAAGATAGCAAAATAATATTTTGCTAAACCAGTTAATTACTTTAGTAAATAAAGTGAATTTTAGTCGTAAGACTAAATAG
>NZ_JBNMNU010000182.1:0-8192 GCF_051278035.1 Clostridium sp. | reverse complement strand
AATAGAGCTAGCAAATGTATTCTTAAACCACTACGTAAAAAAATTCAATGCTAAGTTTGCTCTTGATATCAATAATACCAAATCTGTATTTAAAACACAACCTACGGTTGAAAAAATTAATTTAACTCTTGCCGTTTTAGCCGACCGAAAGGTTGATTGTGGACATTGCGTACGCTTTGAATCCAAATACTATAAACCTATTGATAGTGATAGCAATCCTACATATTTTAGAAAAGGTACATCCGCTTTGATTATTAGAGCTTTTGATGGTGAATTTTACGTTAGTATAGAAAATAAAATATATGGGTTAGAAGTAATACCAGACCACAAAGCTACTTCAAAGAACTTTGATTTCACAAAAGATAATCCAGTAAAACGCAAAAGTTACGTGCCACCTATGAGTCATCCTTGGAAACATGCATCATTTCAAGCATACTTGGACAAGCATACTCATAGATCAACCAAGACTGGTTAATATTTAATCACCCAAAATTACGCTTTTAAAAAAATAAAGCACCAGCAACTTGCTGGTGCTAATGTTTCACTTATTTCGGGACATTTTCAAAAATGCTTGACATATATTTCTTTTATTACATTTTTTTATATTAAATAATAAAAACCACCTAACAATTGTTAGATGGTTTCTGGCGGAGAAAGAGGGATTTGAACCCTCGCACCAGTTTCCCAGTCTACACCCTTAGCAGGGGCGCCTCTTTAGCCACTTGAGTATTTCTCCATGGAGTTATTTAAATGTGCTTATAAAAAAATGGCGGAGGAAGTGGGATTCGAACCCACGGAACGCTTTCACATTCGTCGGTTTTCAAGACCGGTGCCTTAAACCAACTCGACCATCCCTCCGTATTTTCTAACAACAAAATTTATTATATCAGCATATATATTTTCTGTCAACATAATAAAACAAATAAACAACTTAATTTTAAATTTCAAATGGTTAAGTTGCTTACTTATACATTTACACAATAGATATATTAATCTAATAATTTATTTTGTAATTAGTTTTTTTCCTCCCATATATGGCACTAAAACCTCTGGAATAGTTATTGATCCATCTTCGTTTTGGTAATTTTCAAGTACTGCAGCTAAAGCTCTTCCTATAGCTACTCCTGATCCATTTAAGGTATGAATATATTTAGGCTTATCCTTTTTATCTTCTTTGTACCTTATATTTGCACGTCGGGCTTGAAAATCCTCAAAATTACTACAACTTGATATTTCAACATATTTATTATAACTTGGCATCCAAACCTCAATATCATATTTCAATGATGCTGTAAATCCTAAGTCACCTTTGCATATTGCAATAACTCTATAAGGCAAATTAAGTCCTTGTAACACTGACTCTGCATCTGTAATTAATTTTTCAAGTTCAGCGTAAGAATCCTCAGGTTTTGTGAATTTAAGAAGCTCTACTTTATTAAATTGATGCTGCCTTATAAGCCCTCTAGTATCCCTTCCAGCTGATCCTGCTTCTGATCTAAAGCAAGCACTATAGGCAACATGCTTTACAGGTAAATCTTTACCATTTAATATCTCATCTCTATAAATGTTTGTAACAGGAACTTCTGCTGTTGGTATTAAGAAATAGTCCGTATTAGCCACTTTAAACGCATCTTCTTCAAATTTAGGTAGTTGACCCGTGCCAATCATACTTTGCCTATTAACCATGTATGGAGGCAATATTTCGGTATATCCGTTTTTGTCCACATGGCAATCTAAAAAGTAACTTATCAATGCTCTTTCAAGTCTTGCTCCCTGTCCTTTATACACTGTGAATCTTGATCCTGTAACCTTTCCACCTCTTTCAAAATCTAAAATATCATTGTTTATCCCTAAATCCCAATGAGCTTTAGTTTCGAACTTGAAATTTTCCGGCTGTCCCCATTTTCTTATTTCAACATTATCTTCCTCTGTACTTCCTACAGGCACATTTTTATTAGGTATATTAGGAATTCTTAACATAATATATTTAGTCTTTTCATCCAATTCAGAAATCTTTGTATCAAAACTTTTAATTTCATCTGATAATTTTTTCATATCTATCATGATTTCTTCTATATTTTCTCCGCTTTTTTTAAGCTTTGGTATAAGAGCAGATTGAGTATTTCTTTTATTCTTTAATTCCTCAACCTCCATTAACATATCTCTTCTTTTTTTATCAATCGATACAATCTCATCTATTACTGATAAATCAAAATTCTCCCCTCTATCTGCCAATAATTCTTTTATTTCCTCTGGATTATTTCTTATTCTTTTTAAATCTAACATAATTATTCCTCCCTTAATCTATATTTCTTTCTATATTTTTTGTGCAAATAATATCAACCCTGGTATTAAGTATATTCTTACATACTACATCACCTATTTTTAAAGGTGGTCCTACATGTATTCTACTTAATGCTTTAGAACATTCAATCCACAATCTCTTATTAATGGGTTTGCTACTTTTTACTGGCACTACATTAAATGAGTCTGAGCCTTTTATTCTAACTAAAGTTGTTAATATTGCTTCGTTTTCAATAAAATTATAAACAGCTTCTTCTGTCAAATAACTCATCTCCTACATACTATCAAATTCTTTTATTCTATATAACACAATATTAGAGTTTTTGGAATCCTTAACTATATCTGTGACTTTTTTATTTGTTTCTCTTGCTAAAATAGAAACAATTTTATTTAAACAAAGTGAACCCTGACAATTTCCAAAAGCAGCACCTGTTCTTCGTTTAACTCCTTCAACTGTTCGTGCACCTAAAGGTCTCCTTATAGCATCCACTATTTCCCCTTCAGTTACTTTCTCACACGCACATATTATTTTACCATAATTTTTGTCTAATTTAATAATTTTTTTTCTTTCCTCATCACACAATTCTCTAAATTTATAGTACTCACGTCTGTTATCATTAAAATCTTTTTTATGTTTACATTTCATTTTACTAACTACACTCTCACAGACTATACTTGCTATAGCAGGCGTCATAGTAATTTGTCCATAGTGTTTTCCTTTAATTTGAATAAGGCCATTATCTATACCACTATCATCAATTACCATTGGCTCCTCAAAAAAAGGCCATTCTAAAAACATTTTAACATCCATGCTATCTACATCACTTGTTATTTTAGATACCCTATCCACTACTTCATTATAACTAGCGTCCTCTTTTGTACTAATAGCAGCTACTGTATCACCCTCCATAGTTGGAAGTGTATAAATTCTTTGACCTTTAGAATCAAACATAAATAATGCATGATAAAAACTTGATTTCTTATTGTTATCTAGGAGTAAATATTTCAACATTCTCTCATTATTGCTTCCATCTAACTTTTTTTTATTTATTATACTGTAACTTTCTGAAGAAGTTGTATTTATTACTATTTTACAAGTTAATGTATTCTTATTAGTAATTACTCTAAATCCTTTTGTTATCTTTTTAATATCCATTACTTCTTCCTCTAGTTTAAATTTTACACCATTATCAAAAGCTACTTCTCCATACGCTAATGCTAAGTCGAAGGGACAAATCACACCGGTATTTTTAGAATATAAAGCTTTTTTTACATCAACATTTAAATTTGGTTCCATTTCATATATGTATTCCGGTTCTAAAAGCTGTACATCCCTTGTTTTTCTAGCTATTGCCCTATTATATGTTTTTTGAATCATATTAACTTCTTCATCTGTTTGAGCAATTATTAGTGAACCGCATCTTTTAAAAGGAACATTAAATCTAGCAGTTATTGTATCCATCATTTTATTTCCCATACGTTCAAGTTTTGAAGTTAAAGTATCTTCACTTTCAACGCCATCATATATCATGGCAGTGTTTATTAATGCTACATCATCTGCTATATCATAGTCTTTTTCAATAACAGCTATATTAAGATTGTATTTAGATATCTCATAAGCCACAGCGCAGCCTATTATACCTCCACCCAAAATAAGTACATCATAATCCATTGTAACCCTCCATTATAAGAAAAAACTATTTCACCTCTTCTTATTATTATATCCTTTATTTTAACATAAGGCTAAATATCTTTAAAATTAAAAAAAATCACTAAAAAAAGAAGAATAATTTATTCTTCTTTTTAAATATTTATTAGAAGGATTTAATCATCCTTATCTACTTTACTTCCTATTAGTATATTCAAAAACCAATCGTTTTAAACTTTCTTTGTTTATAGGCTTATTTAAAACAAAGTCAACGTTATTCAATTCTTTATCTTCGAAAGATCCTACCCAACCTGTCATTAGACAAAAGTATGTGTCTATATTTAATTCTTTAACCTTTTGTGCAACTTGTAATCCATTAATACTTGGCATAGTAAAATCACATACTATTATATCATATTTTCTTCTTCTTAGCTCTAAATCTAGATCTTCACATCCGCATGTCTTTATTTTACATTTAGCAATTGACTTTATCATACTAGAAACAACATTCCTTATCTGCTCCTGGTCATCAATAACAAGAATATTTCCTTGAAAACTAATATCAACATCAATATTTGATACCAAATTTTCACGCTTAATTTTATTGTCACATATGGGTAATTTAATAATAAAGGAAGTACCTACATTTTCTTTACTTTCTATTTTTATGGTCCCTTTGTGTGAAGATATAATATTATAAGAAATGCTTAGTCCAAGCCCTGAACCGTTATTACCTTTAGTTGTAAAAAACGGCTCAATTATTCTCTTTTGAATTTCTCTATTCATTCCCATTCCATTATCTTTTATTTCAATAATAACACTATTAGATTCATTTTTTGTAATAGCCTCTATTGTCCCACCCTTTGGCATAGCATCTATAGCATTAGTTATTATGTTTATAAATACCTCTCTTATCTCTGTTATATTGCCCTTAATCGCCGCATTAGATTTTAATGTTTTAATTATATTTATTTTTATGCCCTTAAAAATACTTTCAGTAAGCCACTTAGTTCTGGTTAAATCAATTGCATCTGAAATTACGCTATCTATATTAAAAGTTTCAAAATCATTATTATCATTATGTTTTTTTGTTAATCTTCTAACCCTCTTTGTTATGTTCATTCCGTCAAATGCACAAAGTTCAATAACACTAAGTAATTTTAAACTTTGTTTATCTATAATTTTATCCTTTAGAAGCTCAACAAAACCTAAAATTGGTGTAAGTATGTTATTAATATCATGAGTTATACCCGCCGCCATTTCACCCATGGCTCTTAGTTTTTCATTTTGTATAAGCCTACTTTGCATAACAGAAAATTTTTTCTGATCTTGAATCAAATAAAAAGCTGTTTTGCATATTGATTTTAATTGTTCTACGTTGTTTTTAGATAGTTCGCTGCTATTTTCATATTTACCTATCCATATTACCCCTTTAGCTGTATCATAATATTCTACAGCAATAGCCATATAACTTACTATTCCTACTAATTTAAATTTCTCAACTATTTTTGAGTCTTGTATTTCACTTAAATTTAATAATATATCTGAACTACTTCCTTCTACAATTGCATTGAACTTATTAATATACTTAATTATTTCTGTATCATTCATTAAGTAGTACTGCTGTTCTTTTGTGATACCATAATAACTATCCATAGGTATTATACTTTCTTGTTCTTTAAGTGAATAGTGTAAAATGCAAAAGTCTACATCACACACATCCTTAATTTTACTCATTATAATTTTTTTAAACTCATTCTCATCTGTACTTTTAGGTATATTGGAAAATGTATCATTAAATAAAACTAAGTTTTTATTCTTATGTTTTAATAGTAAATTTGAACTTAGCATCCATATTGCTTTTTCTATTTCATTTTTATTTAAAAATTCCATTTCTTTATTTCTATCTATAATAATTAATAAATTAAATAAATTACTAAGTCTACATAATACATCAAAATTATATATGTCATTTTCAATATATATCAAATTTGAAACTTTATTTTTCGAAGATTCTATTATTTTTTCAACACACTTGATTACAATTTGTAATTTACAAGCTATTTTAGTCACGTTTTTAAAATCCCATATTATCCTTAGTTTTTCTTTATCAGCAGATACAATATCAATAATAATATCCAAAAACTTTTTATAATTATAATCAAAATCATTAATATTATATATTACTATTTTAAATTTACCTTCACATAGATTATATTTTATAAGATCTTCATCATTAATAAAGTTGTTTTCGATGTCTTTATAAAAGATATCATCTGAAAATAATATAATTCTTTCGTTATTTAAAAGAGCATCAGAAATGTATTCTTTAATTATTTCAGGCAAATTATTAATATTTAAAACATCCGTACCTATACATAATGAATTTTTACATTCTCTATGTAAATTATTATTTGTATATTTCATAATAAACTCCTTAATTTTATAACATATTCCAAATACTCTCACTTATATAAACTTATTCGACATTTTATTATATATTCCTTTTTCATACAATGTTTATTTGAATTATACATTCCTAAGTTAAATGTACGTAATTCTACCATAAATAAAAGGACATATAATTATATATGCCCTAAGATAACATTTTATGATAATATAATACAATTTAATCTTTTATTTTGTCTAGTATTTCACCTAATTGTTTTATATATGTCCAATATTCGGCCCAATCACCACTCTTTTGGGCTTCTAATGCCTTGTTGTATACATATTTAGCACTTTTTATAGTTTCTAGTACTTTTACATCTACATTTGAATCGTATTTATCTTCTACTGTATTATTTTTATCAGTATAATTAAATAACTGAGTTAACGCCGACTCTATATTATCAGCTAGCATTATTTTGCCACCATAAGATACTACAACTCTTTTCATTTCTGGTATGCTTTTTTCCCCTTTGGCTCTCAAATACATTGGTTCTACATAAAGCAAAGAACTTTTAATTGGAATAATTAGGGTTTCTCCAAATAAAACTTCTGAGCCCTGGGTATTCCAAAGCGATAATTCTTTTGATATTTCAGTATCTTGATTCATCTTTTGTTTAAACAGTACTGGGCTATAAACCGTTCCCTTTAATGGAAATTTATATAAAACCATTTTTCCATAATTATCGCCGTCCATTCTTGCTGCAAGTAAAGAAACCATGTTATCTCGCCCTTTAGTATTAAAATATTCAAGTAAAACCATTTCTTCTATGCTCACATTAGGTAGTTTCATTATAGCGTAAGAGGCTTCATTAACTGCTGCCTTGCCCTCAATTTTTTCTTGCTTAGTTGCTATAGACCATGCATCATCCCCACTATAAAATACTCCTGGATCTGTAGTGTGATATCTTCCAAGCACATTACATTGTAAATTATATATGCCTTCCGGATATCTAAAATGTTCTACAAGTCCACTTGGAATTGAATCTATATCTTTAAATAGTCCAGGAAATATCTTCGAGTAATTATTTGCTATAGGATCATTTTCATCAAATATATAAAACTCAGGTTTTCCATCCACACCATCAATAACAACTTTAACTGAATTTCTGATATAATTTACTCCATTTTGAGGTTCTGAAAATGGATATCTATTAGAAGTTGTATAAGCATCTATAATCCAATATAACTTTCCTGCGTTTATTACAATGTAAGGATCGGTATCATATGTTAAAAATGGAGCAATTTTATTTACCCTTTCTACTATATTCCTATGAATTAATATCTTACTATTAGAATTTATATCATTGGATAATAAAAACTTAGAACTTTTTTTATTTATTGCAAATAATATTTTATTTACAAAGCTCATCTCTATTCCGGCTTTTCCTTCATAGTGGTTCATTTGATTTTCTCCACCCTTAGGGTAGTCCAATTCTCCAATTTTTGTATTAACTACACTATAATCATTGGTATCTTCACCAAAATATATTCTAGGATTATCTAATTTTATATCTGTTTTATTCTCAAGAGGTATATTATTAATTACGAAATCTGGTTGTCCTTCACTTGTTACAGAATTCACTTTACTCATAACAACTCCATATCCATGTGTATAAACTAAATGTCTATTTTGCCAAGTATTCGACTTATCTTTTAATGATTGTAAATCAATTTCTCTAGGTGCAATAAATACCTGAGTGTACTTCCCATTAATATTATATCTATCCACATCTATGTTATTAAATCCATAATAAAATCTCATATATTGAAATTGATTATAAAATTCTAA
>NZ_JBNMNU010000181.1:0-8195 GCF_051278035.1 Clostridium sp. | reverse complement strand
AGAAGATGAGAAAGGGTATTCTTTAGACTCTGAAAAAATTCCGTCTGGTTATGCTAAGCTTGAAATGAAAAACAGTAAATGTAAGGTTTCATACTATGTGCAAAACCTAAGGAAAGAAAAGCAACCTTACTACATGGTTTTGATATGTGGTAAAAAAGATGTAAATAAAATCATAAAACTGGGCAAATTGAACATAGACGATTATGGCAGGGTAGATATTTCACATGAGTATGATACAGAAAATATAGCGGATACTGGTATTTCTGCTGAAAAGATTATTGGGGCTGCAATTGTGAAATTTCTAGATAATAATGTAGTCTCTATAATGAGTGGATTTTCAACAACAGATAAACCCAATGAATGGAGAAATTATAAGTTAGCAGATTTTAATAAGGAAAAGGAAGAGACCAGAACAGAGAGTGTAATTAATGAGTTTGATGAATATGAACAAAGCATTGAATCAATTAAAGTAAAAACTGATGAAACTGTTGATAAAGAAGAGAAGAATGATGAAGTTGAAAGAGACGTAGATGAAGAAAGAGATACTAGTCAAGTAGCTAGTATTGAAAACGTTGAAAGAGTCGAAAACGTTGAAAGTGTTGAAAATAGTAAAAGTGATAAGAACATTGAAAAATCAGATGGCATAGAACTAGAAATCGAAATTAATAAAACTGAAGATGATTATGATGTAGATAGACATAAGAAGAAGCAAGATAAAGAAGAAAAGTGTAAAGATAAAGATAAAGATGAATATCCAAAGGGTGCTATGGGAGATTTCTTTAAGGCAGTAGCAAAAGATTTTGAAGAGGTAACTGATTTTTCTAAGGAAATTAAATGGTGCAAGTGGTATAAGGTACCTGTGAATAACTTAGAAAATATGTATGATTTTAGTGATTATAATAAATATACAATAGCATATTATCCAATGATTTACTACTATCCATACATTAGAAACCATAAATCTTTTATGCTGGGTTATAAATGTGATGCTAGTGGAAAAATGAAATATATTGTTTATGGAATACCTGGAAGCAAAGCTAAAGCACATCAACCTTGTGGAGGAAAAACTGGATTTGTAACTTGGATCCAAGATAAAAACAGCGACGTAATGGGATATTGGCTTATGTTTTATGATCCGAAAAAATCTACAATTGTTGTTCCTTTAAAGAAATAAAATTTATGAAATTAAATGTGCGACTATATGATTTAGTCGCACATTTAATTTTTTTAATATTTATTTAATATATATTTAATATCTATCATATAGTATATTAATATTAATATATGTGGAGGGGTACTTTGAAGATTATATTTATAAATAGAAGAAAAGTAGGAATTATAGTAATATTATTAGGACTCATGATTACACTTGTGGGTATATCAAAACAATTTGACGATAAGCTAAAAACTACTATTCTAGTAGAGAATAACATTAATTTGTTAGATGATTATACTGGTTTAAATGGTAAAATAAGCTACAAACTACCTGAAGGATGGACAACACGAGAAAAAAAGTTTCCTGGTGGAGAAATTATTTATCATAATGATTTTCAATCATCGGATGCGCTAATTCATGGGTTTGTAGAAGTGTGGAACAGCAAGGAGGATTTAAAAATATTTTTAGAAAATAGCAAAAAAATATCTCAGGAGCAAAATGTAATTAAAAATTATAAGATGGATAGCGTTATTATAAATGGTAAAAAAACATATTTAGTGCATTATCTAATAAATGTAACTAACAATAATTGGTACAAGGCCTATGAATATTTCATTGCTGACAATGGACAATTTTATAGGATTTCATTTTTCACAAGAGATGTTAATTTCAAAGAAGCTTATGGGGCTATTTTTGAAAGTATAATAGATACTTTTAACGTCAATTAAAGTTGCTTAAAGATTCTTTGTGTATTATAATTTATTTGATTTCATTCTCAAAGGAAAGTGTCAGAGGAAAAACACACAATTTTTAATTATTTATGAGAGTGGCAAGGAGGATAACAAATGCACAAAAATAAGAATAATCTTATTATCTTATCGTTTATCCTTATAGCTGTATTTATGTTTACAGGATGTGAAAGCTTTGATAATATCAAAGTAAAACTAGGGATAAAAAATAATGATTTTGAGTACATCAAGCAGGGAAGAATAAAAAAGATAATAATACAAAGTACTAGAGACAAAAACTTTAAATTTGTAGTTACGGATGAAATAGCTATAAAAGACATGTATGAAATTTTGTCATCATCTAAAGAAGTTACTGAAAAGTCAACTCTAGAGTCGGATTATATATTTGAAATGTATGAGGGACTAGATAAAGTTCACCAGTTCAACTATATAGCGGGTCTTGATAAAAAAGATGGAGCTAACTTATACAGTGAAGACAAAAGCTATATTGTATCTAAGAGAATTGATAATGATATCATACAAAATTTTTGGAATATTAGAAAGCCTATAGATTTTAAAACAGTATATTATGATTCAATTTTAAAGGTATTTGATAATTACTTTAAAGAAGAGGTTAAGAATAAAAAAATATTGCTTGATATAAGTGAAGATGTAGAAGCATCTAAATTTATATTATCAACTGACTTAGAGACATTTAAAAGCAAGCTACTTAGTGATTTCAACACACAATTAGCAAAAGATAACAAAGCATGGGCAGATGCAGATTTGTTAATAAAGGTTAAAACAGAAGGGTATAAATCTACTATATATAAATCTACCATGACAATTACAAATTCAGTGGATGAGAAAGAAAAGGTGTATTATATAGTGGCTAAGTATGATAATGCTTGGAATATTGAAATTTTTGAAGATGAAAAGCCTGAAAAATTCTAATGGTATATTAAAAAAATAAAAAACAGTATACCTATATGTAAAATGGATACTGTTCTTTATTTTTAAATACTTTAAAAAAAATTTTCCATTTTATCATTATGTGTATTAGTAAAAATACCAAGGTTTATATCAACTGAATCCCCTATTTTTGAATTTTTAGGTAAATGCGAAACGCTTATATCCATAGTAGTTCCATCTAAAAAATTTATAAAAGCATCTGTATTGTTCATATCTATTATCTTTCCAAACATTATAAAAACATCCTTTCATAAAATATATAATACCCTTAATATAGTTTTAGCAAAGAGAACTATTATATTCAGAAAATTATTAATGTTTTTATAAATAATATAAATTTGTTAGATTTATAGATAGAATCATACATAAAAAACCACCTATCACTAAGTGATAGGTGGTTTATCTATAACTTTATTATATTATAGAATGCCCTAGATTTTGAATTATAGTTTAGTAACGTTAGAAGCCTGTGGTCCTCTAGCTCCAGTAGTTATTTCGAATTGAACTTGTTGGCCTTCTTCTAAAGATTTATATCCGTCTCCTTCAATAGCTGAAAAATGTACGAATACGTCCTCTTCTCCTTCTACGGATAAGAAACCAAACCCTTTTTCTGAATTAAACCATTTAACTATACCTGTTTTCATATAACTTTCCTCCTGAATAAAAAAATTTGTAACATATGTAACCTACTATTATAATACTACACTTTAGTAGATTTTTAAATAGATATGTGAAAAAAAATAATATTCTTAGTATTTTAACATTAAATTTTTCAGTGGTTTACTTATGTCGCAAATATAGTTTGGCTTTTTATATTTGTTTTATACTAGCACCTTCTTAAAAAAACATATAAAAGTAAATTTAAAATTGATATCGAACTTTTTCTAGAATAGATTGTAAAAAGCACAACATGTTGTGTTGAAAGGGTTACAAGTTAATTCAGGTTAAATTAGAACTCGAAAGAGAAGTACTTATGCATAGGTATGATATATTAAAAAACTGAGGGCTGAAGATTTGCCATTTGTAGTAGGACATGGGCTTATGTTAGGTAGTGAGGGGTTAACACCAAATGATTGAATAAAACCCATCTTAAAAAACGGATTAGGGGGCATAGGTTTTACAGGACTTGCTTAAACATTAGCAGCTTTAACTCGAAACTATCATGGAGAATGCATATACTTTAGAAAATTGGGCGTTGAAAGTAGAGGATAATATGCCTATAATAAAAGAGGTAACATTATTAGGGGGAGAACCTTTTGAGAGCGCAACAGGTTTATCAAAGCTGTCAGAAGAGTGAAAGACCTATGAATAAATATTTGGTGTTATAGTGGATACGCTTATGATGAGATAATAAATAGTCGAGATAAGGAGAAATGAATACAATGGGTAAATTAAAAAATGGATATGTTCAAATATATACAGGAAATGGTAAGGGAAAAACTACTGCAGCTGTAGGCCTAGCTGTGCGTGCAGCAGGGAATGGATATAATGTAATTATGGTTCAGTTTTTAAAAGGAAGTAAAACTGGCGAAATTGAAAGTGCTAAAAAATTGGCTCCCTTTTTTAATATATTTAGGTTTGAGGAAAAAAGAGGATTCTTCTGGACATTAAATGCTGAGGAAAAAATTGAATTAAAAGAAGAAGTTCAAAAGGGATATGAATTTTGCAGGAAAGCGTTAAAGGAAGAAAAATGCGATATACTTATCATGGATGAAGTAATGGGAGCACTGAGCAACGGACTAATAAGTGAAGATCAATTAATAGAATTAATAGATAAAAAACCTAGTAATATAGAATTAATTTTAACAGGAAGAAATGTTCCTAGGGCTATACTAGATAAAGCAAACCTTGTAACTGAGATGAAGGATATAAAGCATTATTTTAATGAAGGAGTTCCATCTAGAGAAGGTATAGAATTTTAACTGAAAGGTAAACAATATTAAGAGGCTTCCACTTTTTTAAATGGAAGCCCCTATTCTAGATACAATTCAATATTTTTACCGACATTGACTCTTTTATTTCACCATTAATTACTAAGATATTGCTACCTATTTTTGATGCGTTTTTCATGTACATAAGGAATGTTTCCACCCCATCTAAAGGGAAAGATACTAGTGAAGTTTTATAGTGCATAGGTATAACTATTTTGGGATTTATTTTTGTAGTGATTTCAAAGGCTTCCTTTGCATCAATTGTATAATTACCACCAACAGGGATAAACAATATATCCACATCTCCAATAGCGTCTATATCATCAGCTGAAAGCGTGTGACCTAAATCTCCTAAATGACATATGCTATACTCATCCATTCTAAAAGTGAATATTATGTTATCACCTCGTTTGAAACCACTAACTTTGTCATGAAAAGAGGGGGACCCTTTTATAGATATATCATTAATATAGAACAAGCCAATTTTATCTATTATTTTATAAACACCTTTTATCTCCTTAGAGTAATTATGATCGAAATGCTGGTGGCTTATAGTTACAATATCTGCGTTACCTTTATATGTATCATATCCTAAAGTAGGGTCAAATGGATCAGTTAAAAGTTTCCTACCTTTTGAGTCTTCCAAAATAAAACATGATTGACCTAGCCAAGTTATTTTCATTTAAATTCTCCTTTAAATATGGTTGTTTATTATTTAATTATGGCCTATTTCATAGAGAAATACACAATTATAAAAGTATATTTATTGAATTTCAATGTAATGTATAAATATATTAAAAGAATTTTTGGAAACCATGGAGATGTCAATAAATATATAGTATAATAAACTCATGACTAATACCAAAATTTACATTCATACTTATAATTATGTATATAATGATATAAATAAGTATGATAAATAAAATGACTTAGGAGGGGTTACATGAAAAGTATCTTTAAAGCAATTATATTTGCAATTTTAACTGTTGCACTCAGTATACCTATGCAAAAAACGGTTAAGGCAAGCACATACACAGATATGGGGACTAAAAGTAATGTGGCAGTTAGTAAAGCATGGACAGTGGATTTTAATAAAGATTTAAATCCAGCTAGTGTTAACAATGCGAATGTTGTTGTTATTGGAAATAATAATACTTACATTGACGTTAGTGTAATTTTAGTTAACTATAATAAAAGTATAGTGGTAAAACCTTTAAAAAATTACGAATCTAATACGAGATATACTTTAATAGTTACACAAAAGGTTAAGTCCGCAGATGGAAACCCTCTTCCTAAAGAAGTTAGAATGAATTTTACTACAGTGGATACAAGTACAAGCTACAAAATTGTCTTAGATGCAGGGCATGGGGGAAGTGAACCTGGAGCTATAGGACCAAGTGGACTTCAAGAAAAAAAAGTAGTACTAGATATTACTCTAAAAGTAGGAAATATATTAGTTAAGAATGGTGTTGAAACCATATATACTAGAAAGACTAATACTGCAGTAAGTCTTGAGGAAAGAACTGTTATTTCTAATAAAGAAAAACCAGATTATTTTGTAAGTATTCATGCTAATGCATTTTCAAATCCGGAAGCTAACGGTCTTGAGACTTGGTATTTTGCAGGGAACGAAGAGGGACAAAAGCTGGCTAAAGCAATTCAGACTGAATTGGTTAAAGAAACCGGAAAATACGATAGAGGTCTTAAAACATCTTCTGGATTATATGTTTTGAAGTATACAGATTCTACGTCAGTACTTGTAGAAACATCATTTCTTACTAATCCGACAGAAGAATTTCTATTAAATTCAGATGATTACCAAAATAAAGTAGCTAAGGCAATTTCAACAGGTATTTTTAAGTGTTTAGGAAAAACCGATATAGTATATTAATAGTTTTTATTGTTAAAATTATAATAAAAAATCACCTCCATAGTATCTTACTATAGAGGTGATTTTTTATCTTGCAACATATTATTTAAATATCTAGTAGATTCTTTTTATAGTTTACATAATAAAGTCTAAGCGCTTCCATCTGAACATCTAACTCTATTTGTAATTTAGAAAGTTCTTCAAAGTTCTCAGTTTTAGAAGCTTCTTTTATTTTAGTAAATAAACTGGTCTTAGAATAAGTATCTTTCATAAGTGAATGTCTTAAATCATTAATTTCTTTCCAATTATCCAAATCTAAATCCAAAGCAGTATCTGGAGTATGAATCATTTTGGAATGCCTAATTTCGGATGCATAATCATTAAGTATTCTGTTATTTATTTCTGTAATCCATCTAGTCTCCGTTGCCATTTTAAAACTATTTAGTAGGCTTTCGGTAAATACATCGCAAACCTTAAGTACTTTAAGTTTATCAGGGTATTCATCGAATCCAAGAAGGTTTTCATAAATGGTTTTAGGAGCTTTTCCAAAATACTTTGCGCGTTCATCATCCGTATAGAACTCAAAAACATCTTCTTCACTTCTGTAAGCTCTATCTTTCTCTAAATAATCGCTGTCATCTCCTGGTGCTTTAGACAATTCACTTAAAAGGTCATCTTCACTTTTATTGTTTTTGATAGCATAAGTAAGACCATCTAGTATTCCCATATATATAGCAGCTATAGTAATATAGCAATTAGTATGTGGGTTTGGAGCTCTAAGCTCAAATCTTGTAGCAAGAGGATTATCAAGGTCTCTTATTAGGGCTAGAAGTATAGATCTATTTCTTGATGGAACATCTACGCTATGACCAAGAGAAGTTACTACACAAACAGGAGCCTCGAAACCAGGTTTTAATCTTCTTAAGGAATCATTTGTTGGAGAAACAAATGGATTTATTACTTCGTAATTTTTAAGAATACCCATAGCAGCGGCGTAACCAATATTGCTTAAAAAGTGTTTTTTAGTTGAAGTAAATAAGTTAACTCTCTTACCGCTTTTTAATTTTACGGCTACTCCAATATGAGTATGTTCACCACTTCCGGCTACATCATGCACTGGCTTTGCTAAAAAGTTAACATCTAAACTGTTACGTCTGAAGGTTTCTTTTACTAAATTTCTTATAAATAGCTCATTATCCGCAGATTGAAGAGCATCAGAAAATTTCCAATCTATTTCAAGTTGTTCCATAATATGAGTAAGTGAACCAGTTTCGCCTATTTTAGCTTTTACGCCACCAACTTCTTTATGTCCCATCTCAGGTTCGAAACCATACTTGCCCATTAAAAGAAGAGATTGCTCCATGGCAGTTCTAACACTGCCTTTAAGTCTACTCCAGTATTGTTCTTTAAGTACTTGAGAGGTAGACAGTTCTTCAATGTGAGCTCTATCATTAGGTGTTTTTACCCAGAATTCTAGCTCTGTTGCACTAGTAAGCACAATTTCATCAATATCTTCATATTCAAAATCAAATGAAGCT
>NZ_JBNMNU010000180.1:0-8277 GCF_051278035.1 Clostridium sp. | reverse complement strand
AAAAGTGAAAGAGCAAAGTAATAAGTCTGAAAACAATTTTTTAAGTGTGAATGGAATAGATGAAGATATACTATTAACAAAGCCAGCTAATGCAGAACAATTAGCGGTAGCAAAGCACTTAGAGAGAAATGGGGCAGTTTTAGTTCAAGGGCCTCCAGGTACAGGGAAAACTCATACAATTGCTAATATGGTGGGTCACTTATTATCACAAGGTAAGAGTATATTAATTACCAGTTACAGCGAAAAGGCTTTATCCGTTTTAAAGGAAAAGGTGGTGGAAGAGCTACAATCATTATGTCTAAGTTTATTAGCTACGACAGAAGGTAGACGTGAAATGGAGAATAGTTTAGATGTTATTAATGAAAATAGGTCTACATTAGAACCAAGCGATTTAAAATCGAAAGTTGAGAGTTTAGGAAAAGAAAGAAAAGAAATTATTGATAAATTAAATAATCTTAAGATGGATTTGAAAAATGCAAGAATTAACGAATATAGGGCGATAATTATTTCTGGAGAAGAATATAAACCAATTGATGCTGCAAAGTATATTAATAAGCATAGAAGTGATGCAGATTGGATGCCTACTCCTGTAATTTTAGGTAAAAGCTTATCATTAAGTGAAGAAGAAATTAGCGAGGTATATTCTAGCAACGTTAAAATAAACTTAGAAGAGGAAAAAGAATATGATAGTAAATTGCCTAATCTAAGTGAATTAATAACACCAATTGAATTTAATGAGATAATAAGTCAGAAGAATACATTTAGCAGTGAAAAATTATCAAATGGCTTGGAATATTGGAATAGTGAAGTAGCAGTTAAATATACGATATCTGAGCTTAGTGACATTAGGGACAGGGTAAATGGAGCATTAGTGAGTATAGATATAAACACTCCTTGGGTATTAGAAACTATTCAGTCGGCTAAAGAAGACACCTTAAAAAATAGTTGGAGTTTATTAATAGATGAAATTAACGTAACTTACAAACTATCTATTGATTGTTCAGAAAGTATGCTAACATATAATCCTCAATTTATTGATATAGAGTTAATTAGTGACGTAGATGTTCTATTAAAATATATAATTGAGAAACTTGAAAATGGAGGAAAGATAACAAGGGCAAATTTATTTTTGAATAAGCCATTGAAGAATTTTATAAATGCTTGTAGAGTGAATGGTAATGTACCGACTAAAACAAACGAATTCAAAGCATTAAATAATTATCGTAGGTTAATTGTAACAAGGGAGAAATTAAAAAATAGGTGGAATAGACAAATAGCAGTTTTAGGTGCAGAGCAAGTTGATGATATGGGAGATGCTTTTGAATTAACCTGTAAAAAATATTGCTTAACAATTGAAGAAAACATAAATTGGTATGAAAGAAAATGGAATCCAATAATTAAGGATATAGATTCATGTGGTATAAACCTAGAAAGATTAAAAAGTAAACCTGATCTGTCTAGCAATAAATTTAGCAATCTTAAACATATAAAGTTAGATCTTGGTAAAAAATTAATGGAAATTATAGAGGCGCAAATATATAGAGTACAATACAATGAAATAAATAATAATAAAAAGAAAATTGAGAATGTCGTTAATGAATTTTGTAAAAATTATAATAGTAAAATAATTAATGGATTACAAACAGCTGTAATAAATGAAGATGTAGATTTATACAATGAGTGTTATGAGTCGATAAAATCAATAAAGGAATTAGGTAAGTATATTGAAAGAAGAAGGGAACTATTAGATAAATTAGCGATAACCGCCCCTGCTTGGGCATATGAAATTATAGAAAGGCAAGGTGAATTTGGAAAAGCTAAAGCCCCAGCTAATATTAAAGAGGCTTGGCTATATTGTCAATTTGTAGAAGAGATTAACTATAGAAATAGAATCTCTATAGATGAGGTTCAGCAGAGTATAGTTGAATTAGAAGAATCATTTAAAAATAATACAGCAGAGTTAGCATTTAATAAAGCATGGTTATTCAAATTGGATGAATTCAACAATAATAAAAAACAAATACAAGCAATTGAAGGTTGGAGACAACTAATAAGAAAGATAGGTGCCGGAAAAGGTAAGAATGCTGAAAAATTAAAAGCAGAAGCAAGGCAGCTAATGCCACAGTGTCAGAGTGCAGTTCCAGTTTGGATTATGCCATTAAACAAAGTGGTAGAAAACTTTAATCCAAAGGAAAATAAATTTGATGTTGTTATTATCGATGAAGCAAGTCAGGCTGATGTTATGGCATTAGTTGCGTTATATTTAGGTAAACAAGTAATTATAGTTGGTGACAATGAACAGGTCAGCCCACTCGCTATTGGAGAAAAGACCGAAGATATGGAAAGACTGGTCAAAGAATATTTATATGATATGCCTAATCATTTTCTATACTCAGGTAAATTTTCAATATATGATTTGGCACAATCATCAGGATATCAACCAGTTAGATTAAAGGAACATTTTAGATGTGTTCCAGAAATTATTGAGTATTCAAACATTTTATCTTACAATGGTAAAATAAAAGCGCTTAGGGAAACTAGTGATGTTAAAACAAAACCACCAATAATACCATATAGAGTTCGAGATGCTATATCTGATAAGAAAATAAATCAAAAAGAGATTGAAGCTGTAGTATCATTAATATTAGCTTGTTGTGAAAATGAAGAATATAATGGTAAAACATTTGGAGTAATAACTTTAAGAGGAGAGAAGCAAGCAACACTTATAGAGAGGTTATTGCAGAGTAAAATGGCACCAATTGAGTACGATAATAGAAATATTTTATGTGGAAATCCAGCAAATTTTCAAGGCGATGAGCGAGATATCATTTTTTTGTCAATGGTTGATGCAAATGCTGGTGAAGGCCCTATGAGATTAACTTCATATGGAACTGATAATTTGTATAAAAAAAGATATAATGTTGCAGTAAGTCGTGCGAGAGATCAGCTTTGGCTTATTTATTCTATGGATTCAGACAATGATTTAAAGAGTGGTGATATTAGAAAAGGGTTAATTGAATACTGCAAAAATTATAAATCAAGACAAAGTGATTTTGAAAAAAATGTATTAAAGGCAGAATCAGAGTTTGAAAAGAGAGTGATGAAATATCTTATTGAAAGAGGATACAAAATTTCACCACAATGGGAAGTTGGTTCGTTTAGAATAGATATGGTTGCTATTTATAAAAATAAAAAAATAGCAATTGAATGTGATGGTGAACGGTGGCATGGTGAAGATAAATTGGAAGAGGACATGAATCGTCAAGGAATTCTTGAAAGGCTTGGATGGAGATTTATTAGGATTAGAGGGAGTGAATTCTTTAGCGGTGAAGCGGATGCAATGGAGAATGTAATTCGTAAATTGAATGATCTTGATATATATCCTGATGAAAAATCAGATGAAATATCTGAAGAAGAGTGTGCACTTAAGGAAAAGATTATTGTTAGAGCAGATGAGATAAGAGAATTGTGGATAGATGATGTTACTGAATGATAAAAAATTAGTGGATTTACTTTAATAGTAAGTCCTTTTTTATTATTTAGAGCAAATCTAAAGAACCACTAAGGAATTTCATGAATAATAATACATAGTGAAAAATAGTGATGGTAATGAAATTTTTTTATTTTATGTTGAATATTTAAATGGTGATCTCTATGATTTTTATTATGCTAAAAATAGAATTCGTGATTGTGTTATAATAAGTTCACCTAAGATGGATGTATTTAACAATTATTTAAAATAATGAAACTAATATTTTAATTATATAGTGTGAAAAATATGGAAATAGAGAAAGAGGAGAACTATCATTAACTATATTTTCAAGTGATCAACGCATGAGAAGATTGGTGCATTATTTATATATAAAAGCTAAGGATTATGTGGAGGGGGAATAAATAATAGTATAGTATAAATACTTTAAACCTCAGGGAGAAATCCTTGAGGTCTTTTCTCATTTCTTAACAATAAAATAATAATGAATAATAGGCAATATGTTGAAAGTAAGTTAATTATAAGCTATAATAAAATAATATTATTAATGAATCCTAGAAGGTGAATTACACGGAAAATCTAATAATAGAAGGGAGAATAAAAATGATTCAATATAAACTCTGTAAAATTTTTAATGAAAATAAAAGCCAAACAATTAAAAAACTTAATGAAATTTATGGCGATGCTAATTTATGGTTTATATCTGATAATATTATTGGAATTTCATACGATTATAGGGATAAAGATTACAAACATATTTTAAAAAGTATTTTGGAGTTTAAGATGAATCAAATAATTATAACCCCAACAATTTTTTTGCAAATACTAAAATATTGTATTGATAATAATTATTTCATTTCACAAATGTCATTTTTGGACTCCATTTCTGTTGAAGATAAGGAATTTGTTGATTACCAAGTTAATTTATTAAATAGAGAAGAGGATCAATTAATTAAAGAAAAACAAAAAAACATTCTAGTTAATGAGTTACATTGGCTTACTTCAGATGGGTGCATTGATATTAGATTAATTGAATTCACAATTAAAACTAAAAATGAGCTATATTCCAATGTTACAATTTATAGTAATGGGGTTATTTTAATAGATGATAAAATGCTTACTTACGAGTTAAATAACCTAATTAGTTTTATAATATAGAGAGAGGTAATTTTATGAAAATAATTAGAAAATTATGGGGTATTGGAGATTCTTCTATAATTCTTTTGATAATGTTTCTTACGAAATTAAATTTAATTGGGTTGATAGAAAGATTTTTACCATACAATGCTCAAAATAGTTTAAAAGATACAACTTTAAGGTTAGCAATAAATACTGCGCTTATGTTTTTGTTTGTTGAGTTTTTATTTTCATTATTTAAGCATCCTATAATTCTAGAAGCAAAAATAGATAATATAGAAGGCACTACTACTACAGAAATTCATTCTGCTAGTCCAGTAGTAGCACATAGAAGTAGAATCATATATGTTGATTTAAGTGTAGATTACAGAAGTAAAATCAATAAATGGATAGTGTCCCTATTTGGAGGTGTTTATCTGCATATTTGGAATACAACATTTACAACAATTCAGGTTGACAAAGTTAAGACAAGCTATCCGGTAGGAGTTATAGATGACAGTTCAAGTTGTAATTACATTAGAATTAAAATTGATGATATTTTAGGAATGAATGAAACCGATAAAGAAAACATTAGAATTATATGTGATATTTCATCTAATTTACAAACAACAGTTGGAATGGGTGGAAGTTTATCAACATCTGTTGTGTCAAAGAATAATAGTTTTTTAGGTAATTTAATAATTAATATTTTGGTTGGCTCTAATAATAGCAAACATAAAATTCAATTAATAAATTAGGAGGGAAATATGGGTACATACTCTATATGGAATTTCGAAAAATATAAGGATTTAGATAGTTTCATAAAAGTTTTAAAAGAGAATAAGAAAAGGGTGAAAAAAGTAACCAATGAGAATTGGAAATATGGCGATTTATTGGTGGAGTTTAGGGAAATAGAAGGATTTGGATTGGAAAATCCAAAACAAATACCTATTAATGATAATATTATTAAATACGCATTATTTGAGGTATATGCAGAAAAGTACAGAAATTATAATCTATGGTTTGAAGAAGATGGTAGAACATTAAAACTTAAAAAGGATTTAATAGTACCTTACTCTTATAGAGTATTAATTTTCCAACATAATGATTTAATTAGATGTATATTTTTCTGCGCTAAAAGCACCGCTCAAACAATGATTAGATATATCTTTAAAGAAGAGGATTTATGGGGAGAAATAAAAGAAAAATTATTAGGTATGAGCGAAGATTTGTTTTATTGGATATTTCAAAGAATAAAGGATTATCCTAATGTGGCATTGTCTGATAAAATTCCGATGCATATAACAAGTTTAAGTAGTTATATGGGCAAAACAAAGGATAAAGTCAATGCAGTTAGAGGAAATGGCAACAGAGTTGCAGCTATGCTTGGAACTGTTGCATTTTTGTTTAGTAATGAACAACTAAAGTCGGTTAGACCAGAGATTCAGTACGAAGGGCATAGGTTCTTAATTGAACTTTCTTTAGTAGGGACGTATAAAATATGGGAAAACACTTATATAGGCGGATTCAATCCTCTTAATGAAACTGCAAGAAATTGTGCTATATGTATATATACTTTTACTCAATCAATACCAAAATTGGTTGAATGTTACAAAGAACGGTGTGCCAAAAATGATTGGTCGCCTAATGTAAAACTTTATTTTTTACAAGCATTGGGTCAAGAAATAATGGATAGAGTTAATTCAGAATTGCAATTAATAACTGTAAGTGCTGAGGCAGATGATGAGGATAATGAAACCAGTGATATAGATGATGCTGCTACAGATATTGATGATATTGATGATATTGATGATATTGATGATCCTGAGGATGAATAATTTCACTACTTATAATAGTTGATATATGTATACCTAAAAACATAAAAATATAGTTAATGGAGCTCCAAGGATACGGTGGAGCTTCTATTTTTTTACTTGTTTTTACAAAGCTAGTGGATTGCTTCGCAGCCCACTAGGGTAACTGTGAGAGCGCCAAGATAAGGGCGTATCATATAGCGGGCGGGAACCCCGCTGAGAAAGAACTAACAAACCACTCATAGCGAGTCTTGGACATCATAGGGAGTAGACAGTTAGATAGTAGGCGGAAAGCATAAAGTTGAAGGGATTGAGCCGCGAAAAACCTATCGGGAAGGCTGATACTGTTCACAGAGTAGAAAGTAATATCCGTATATTCGATAAGTGAGAATATGCGGGCTTCCTCGGGGTCGATATGTGCATAAAGAAAGTAATTATAACTATTTTGTTTGGAGAAAAGCTAATTTACCATTAGCAAACTTAGTCGTTCCTCCTTCGTAATCACCTCTAGGGTGCTTATTTCTACATGTATGTAAAAATAAGCTAAAGAATTACAACTATGTCTATAGTAGAAAGATCTATTATAACCATGTATCATAAAGTATACTTAATGGAACGGTATAAGCATTACCATCTATCAACAGTTTGCATAGTATCAATAAGTTTAAAAAATATTTTTGAAACGTTTCAAAATCGTGTTGATTATTTGATACGTGAACTATATAATTAAAGTATCAAGAATATATAGAGGAAGGATTAATACTATGAAAACTGTAGCATATTTAAGAGTGAGTTCAAAAGACCAAAATATAGATAGACAATTAGATGAAATTAAGAAGTTAAGCATAGAGGAAAAAAATATATATACTGATAAACAAAGTGGTAAAGATTTTGATAGAATTGGCTATCAATATATGAAAAAAGGATTAGAAAAAGGTGATTTACTAATAATTAAATCACTTGACAGGTTTGGTCGTAGTTATGAGGATATAATGAAAGAATGGAATGATATTACTAAAACTATAGGTGCTGATATTAAGGTATTAGATATAGAACTGTTAGATACTACCAAGCATAAAGATATTCTAGGTACATTTATTAGTGATTTAGTATTACAGGTACTATCATTTGTGGCCCATCAAGAAAGAGAAAATATTAAGCAACGTCAAAAAGAAGGGATTGCAACTGCAAAAAATAAAGGCGTAAAGTTTGGTAGGCCTAAATTAGAAGTTAATAGTGATAATTTTAAGGGTATATATAAACAATGGAAAGATGGAAAAGTTAAAGGTGTTGAGGCTACGAAGATGCTGAACATGACTAAAGCTACATTTTATCGTAGAGTTAAAGAGTATGAAGGCAGATAGTTTATAGTGAAGAAGGGCACTTGTATAATGCAATTTATAGGATAAATGATAATTAAAAGGTGCAGGATAGCACTTCTTTTATTTTTGAAAGAAATATAATTAAATAAATCTTTTAATATTAATGAATAGTTAATGTAACTCTGAGAATATATCGGAGTTTTTTACTTTTTTCTACAAGTTTTAAAGGATAAATATGAATGTTTCTTGAATTATGTAAATGAAGCACTTATTGTAAATTATGGATTTTAAGTGCGCCTACTGTCTATAATCGGAAGTTGAAAAAGAGCATTATAAGATAATTTGGATAAGACATCCTAGTAGAATATTGTGCCTTAACTGTCATTTTATTTGTTATAAAATACTCAATGAGTAGTCACGGAAACTAATATATAAAACTTGATTCTGTACAAAGTCATTATAGCGTTATAAATTTTAAGATCAGAGAGCAGTTAGGAATAAAAATAGGTATAGCAAACAAGCCTGCACGATGCAG
>NZ_JBNMNU010000179.1:0-8349 GCF_051278035.1 Clostridium sp. | reverse complement strand
CACCTGAAGAAGATTTAGAAGGCACTAGCTTTGCAGGTATGTATGAAACATTATTAGGTCAAAGAAGAGAGTCGCTTGAAAAAGCAATAGCAGAAGCTTTCTCGTCATGCTTTGATTTTAGAGTAATGGCATATAAAAAGGAACATGGCATGGACCTTGAAGGTACATCGATAGCAGTGGTTGTTCAGCTTCAGATTGCATCGGATGTCAGTGGTGTAGGTTTTTCATTAAATCCACTTAATAACTGTTATGATGAAGTTATGATTAATGCATCTTTCGGTCTTGGAGAAGCGATTGTGTCTGGTATTGTAACACCTGATACTTATATTGTTGATAGTGTAAAGAATGAAGTTACGGAGAAGGAAGTCAATGAAAAACAGATTGGACTTTGGCTAAAGAATGATGGCGGTATAGAGGAAAAGACTAATAAGGACCCTAATAAGCAAGCGTTAACTAATGAAGAAATTTTAGAGCTTTCTGCACTCATAAAAAAATGTGAAAAACACTACGATATACCTATGGATACGGAATGGGCTTTTGAGGATGGAACGCTATATTTACTTCAATCAAGACCAATAACGACTTATTTACCTATATTTCCAGAGTTGCTTACAGAAAAGGGAAAGTCAAAAAAATTGTATCTAGATTACAATTTTCTAATGCAAGGGTTTAATGAACAAATGTCTGTTTTAGGTTCGCAAGTTTGGGAAATGGTAATGAGTGATGTAAAAGGTGGAATTGGAAGAGGCGGTTTAGATGGACTTTTTCCAAGTGTTCATGGTAAAACCTATGCGAATTTATCCTACTCTTACGTGGGGTTTGGTAAAAGAACCACTATGTCAATAGTTGGCGCAGGCGGTGCTGATAATATTGCAAAAACACTAGAGAGTATGGATATAAAGGAATATACTCAAATAGATTTACCGGATGCAATGAAACAAGCTAAGAAAAACACGACGAAATTTTCTTTGAAAATGATCCCTCAGGTTGTAAAAGTATTATTTGCTGATTACAAAACATCTTTAACTAATTATTTAGAGCATACCGATAAGATTATGACAGAGGTAAATGATATTAGTAAGACGGCTGATTTCTCAGTAGCAACTCGTGAAATTACCTACCTAACTACGACTTTCTTGAATGATATGGGCTTAATAGTAGCTGGAATGCTTGCACAAAGAACGATTAGTAAAATGTTTAAAGGCAAGAATGTAGAGAGTTTAGTGATCAATTTGGGCATGGATTTAGATGGCAACCCGACAGGTGAGATGGGGCATAATTTATTTGAACTTGCTTCTCATAAAGAGTTTGTTGATACAAAAAGCGAAACAGAGTTTCTGTCGAAGATTGAAAATGGTTCGTATTCTAAGGACTTTATGAGCATGTATCAGGATTATATAAAAAAATTTGGTTCAAGGGTATTTATGGAAATTGATGTTGCATCAAAAAGAGTGTATGAAGATCCATCACTCCTATATGAAAAGCTTACAAATATTAATGTAGATGATAACCAAATAGAAGGTGTTAAGGACAGAAAACAAGAAGCTTATGATAAGTTGCTGGAAGTAGCTAAAGAAGGCGGCTTTGAGAAGAAGTTCAAGAAAAAAGCAGAAATATTTCAGTCATTATTTGGGTATAGAGAACATCCCAAATATGTTATTGTTCAATCTATCGCAAAACTTCATGACAAGGCTCTTGAGCTTGGAAGAAAGCTTGTAGTTGAAGGCAAACTAAAAAATGCGTATCATATTTTTGATCTAAAACTCGAAGAGATAGAAAAGATGGAAAAAGGTATAGATGTCAACCTTGAAGAATCTAGAGAAAATAATCTGTTCCAGTATAGAAGGGTAGCACATATTAAAGATTGGCCAATTATAATGGATAGCCGTGGCAAGATAATCAATCCTAAAGTGACTGCTGAAGATGGTGATTATGTAGGAAGTGCAGTGGCGCCAGGAAAAATTATAGGCATTGCTAAAGTGCTTCTTTCACCATACGAAAAACCACTAAATCCAGGTGAAATACTAGTTACAAAATGTACAGAACCTTCTTGGACACCTATATTCATTAATGCAGCAGGTGTTGTTATGGAATTGGGTGGTCCACTTCAGCATGGTGGTATCATCGCTAGAGAATACGGCATCCCATGTGTAAGCGGTTTAATAGGGATAACTGATGAGATTAAAGACGGTGATTTGATTGAAGTAGATGGTACTAGTGGGATTGTGAGGGTTGTTGAAAGTTCAGAAGAAAATTAAAAATTCTTCAATTCTTACATTCATACATCTCTCATATGGATTCCAATTGTTATTCCTGATAATATAGGGTAGTTAGTGGGGTGTCCACGTTTAAATTCATCAACTAATCGCTTTGCTACTTCAAGGGAGGTTGCATATCTATCCTTTCTAGCTATTTTATCAACACTGATTCCCATATTTTTTAAGGTTGTTTCAATACTAGTCGAAACAACACCCGTACCCCAACAATAATAACATTGGACACTTTTAAATCCTTTAAACACTGGGTAACATCGCTACTCAATGTATATTTTTGTGTTATTAATAGATAAATGATTAAATATGGTAAACTAAGTGTTTTCAGTGGAAGAAACTATACAGTAACACTAATTTTCCATAAAATAGACATCTGGGAAAGCTTTGATCTAGAAACGGAAAATATGAATCTACCAAAACTAAAACCAGGCCAGTAGTGGTTCAGTAGAGGGAAATTTAAATTATTGGCTACGCGCATAGATGCCAAGGCGTTATGGCTTTCGGACAGGGGTTAGAATCCCTCTACTCTGGTTACTTACCTGTAAGAGAAGGTCGAGCAACAGCGAAAAAATCATTGCTGTCCGTACCTGGTTTGTTTAGGCACCAAAACTAGGTAAAGTTATTTATGTATATCTTGGCTGTTTATATTTTCTTAATAATTACAATTACTAAAGACAGAAGTAAAAGAATTGCTCCAATTAAACCACCCAAAAGAATTGTCTCTTGTAGAATAAAATAAGCCATAAGTAATGTAAATAGAGGTTCTCCAAGTAATATAATTCCTACACTTTCTGAACTGGCAACCTTTTGTGCCTTAGTTTGTAAAAGTAATGAAATGCCTGTGGAAAAAATGCCGATAAATAAAATCGGTACAAAATTTGGATAAAGTTGTGGAAGGTTGAATCCTTCAAAACAAGCTCCTATAGAACTTGCAATGGTAACTACTGATAATTGAACAAAGGTTAAAACAAAGGCATCTCTATCATTTCCAAAACGATCTAATAATATAATATATAGGGTATAGGTGACTGCAACTCCAAGGGCAAGTCCATCACCTATATTAAAACCACTTCCATTTATTCCTGAAATAAGTCTAAGTCCAACTAAGGAAAGAATGACGCTAGTCACTGTATACTTAGAAGGAGACTTTTTTCTGATTGCGCTTTCTATAATCGGAATAAAAAGCACAGGGAGTGCTACTAAAAATCCGGATTTTGCAGCACTGGTGTATTTAAGGCATATAACACCTAAGGAATAAGCGATAAAGGTAAGTATACCCAAAAGGGAACCAATTTTTATATCCGCCAATTGAATTTTTTTAACCTTATCAAAAGAAGTTATTAAAACAAATACTGTGGCTAGAAGAAATCGGGCCAGCATGAAATGGAAGGATGGTAATTCAGTCAGATATAATTTAATAAGAATGGTGCTCGTTGCCCAACCTAGGGCTACAATTAAAAGCTGAAGATGTGCCACTGTCTTTTCTGAAATCCTATTTCTAATTATTATTTCTTTCATCAAAATAAACACCTACCTGTAAAATTATAATTTATAAATTTTTCTCCTTTATACTTATTCTCTTTGCGAATGCCTCATACCTTTGGATTCCTGTTTCTTTCCATTGTTCCTTTGAACACTCCTTTACTGGCTGCTTCTCCGTATATATCATCTTTTACATCCTTATGAGCTTTAAGATCTGCGGAGCTAAGTGAAAATGATCGATGCTGCGCCTTTAAATCACTGTACAACATCCATTTTTTGGGTTTAAAAATTGTTACTTGATCTTTGACATATTTAAGCACCTTTTTTCTGTCATCATAAGTATCAACCATACTAACGTGTTGCTTATATTTACTACCCATAATTCTTTTCCAGTATTCCGTCATTCTTTTAGCAGTTTCAACCGTAATCTCCTGCATGTTATTGTTATACTCCACACCTTCCTTAACCGATTGTATCATCTTTATTTGTTCTTCAAGCAATGTGCTTGGCACATTCTTAAACTGAGCAAACGATTTTTGTATATCGGAAGACATATCAAAGCTCTTTTCAACACTATTTAAAACCCATAATTGCCTTTTCAATAACTCTGTAGGGGTTTGTGCCCACTCTCTGAATTCGCTCCAAAAACTTGATACCTTCGAGTTTACCCCAACTACCATCCACAGAGCTTCTTTAATTTGATCTAGCAGTGGTACTTTTCCATCTGTTGTTACGATGATCTGTCCAACGACTTGATTATTCTTTCTGTATACTGCGTAATGATAGACAACGTCATTGTAATTTATGGGTGTTTTATATATTTCTACCTTTTCACCTTTATTCTTAAATTTCTCAACGGTATCTTCAACTTTAATCGATATTTCTGACAAATCACTCCACTCCTTTCTGATACACGTGAATATAAATATTCATAATCCTATAATTAATAATACACTAAAAAATACGAAAAATTAACAAAAAAAAATTTTTAGTGATTATATCTATATAATAGGTGATGAATGATAAGCCAGAATGGGTTTTCGTATTAATTAATGGGGGGATATTATGAAAAGTAAAAACATTATAATTACTGTAGTTATTATGACTATAATTTCAATAATATTTAATTTTGCAAACGCTTTTACGGGTAATTTTGCAACAACTATTAACTTAATAGTATCGCTTTTTTATCTATTATTATGGATTATTATAAGTGTATACATTTATGTTAAAAAAGATATTACATTTTCAGAATGTATGTTCTACTATTGGTTAATATCACTTATTTCATCTGTTTTATCTATAAAAATTTCAAGTGTTATATTTTTACCGTCATATATTATTTACTACACACCCTTTTATGGATTTAGGATATTTTTAAAAACATATATTCCCACATTTTCATATATGATGAGTACAATTTCTATTATATTTGTAATAGTAGCTTATTATATAAATAAGGTAAGCCCTTTGTGTTCCTCGACAGAGGCAGGGCAATCGAAAGAAAGCCACAATACCAGAAGGTAACGGATATTTGTTATTAATTAAAAATAAGTATTTACAAATATAGATTTCTATGTTATTATTAGTTCATAAACAAAGAAACAGAATTAAATTGGTAAAAGAAGTGGAAGCGAATCCACATAGATATTAACTTTCATTAGATAAATTAAAAGAATCGCTAATAGAAAGGGGATAGTCCAATGTATCAAATTAAATCTTCAGAGTTTTTAGAGGGTAGTAGAATTTTATAAATAAGAGGTCTTTAAGAAATGTGATAAGACAAAGAAAAATTACTTAAATTAAAATAAATTACTATACTCTAGTTAGTTTAAAATTAAATATATAGATATATTAAAAGGGAATTCATTTAGTGAATTCCCTTTTATTTAGCTTTAAATTGTCTGCTTCATTTTAATTATAACACTTTTCTAATAGGTATTTGTATTTCAGATACATATTCATTTTCAGAATCTGAAAAGTCATAATCTACTATATTTTTTTCGATAGAGTCTCCCAATATTTCATATCCATTTTCCTCAATCCATTCAATAAGAACGGTATAGTAATTTTCGATATCTTTATAGGGTCCTAAAAAAACAACACAAGCAAACTCATTTTCTGGAATCGTTATCAAATCCAACTCTAATATATTTTCAGTTGACAAGATTTCGATGAAATATTTGAATTTATTAAAATTTCCACTTGTCATGTTTTCTCTTGAAAGAGAAGTGTATACTTGACCTTCAATAAGCCAGGAACTGAGTTTTAAATATTTTTCGTTTTTTTTAACGGACTCTTTAAGTTCGTACTCGTTTTTACTATCTTTAATGTCTAAAACCACTCCAATTCTTTGAGGCAAGCGCTTTATCTTTACAACATTCAGCTCATGTTTTATATTTCCGAGTAGCTCAAGTTTTGTATTTATTTTGTTTTTTAAATTAACTAACTTATTTATTTTTACATCAATTTCCTCTTCCTTATTTTTTAGTAAGTTCATTAAGTTATTTGTATTTTTATTATTCATATATTTTTTAATATCCTGTAATGAAATATCTAGATTTTTAAAAAATAGGATTCTGCTTAATTTAAAAAAATTCCGAACACTATAGAATCTGTATTTATTTACAACATCATGATTAGGTTTTAAAAGATCAATTTTGTCATAATGCCTTAAGGTATCTGTGCTTATATTAAAAAGCTTGGCTAATTCTCCAATTAAAAAAGTATCCTTCATAATTATGTCACTTCCATTCTATAAATATTAAACTATTTGTCACTATTATTATAAACCATTAAGTAACATTAAAGCTATTAAAATATACGAATGTAACATATTTACATCAGGCCTGCAAATTTATTCATAAGCGGATTTACCTCAAAATCTGTCACAGTTGAAAATCATTCTCCGCTTCCATCATTGCTTTAATGTAAGTGATACAAGGAACCATAGCAAGGGTTAAATATACAAAATCCAGATAGTGTTTACACTATCTGGATTTTGGTGGTGGGAGGGGGGCCTTAGGATTAATTTATTATTACTGTTCCTGCTGTTCCACCTATTGCTTCCTTAGCTTTCTCAAGGGATGTAATAATTGCTTTTCTACCCTTTTTTGCTTCAACGAAAGTAAGAGCTGCTTTTATTTTTGGAAGCATGGAGCCAGGAGCAAAATGTCCTTCTTCAATATATGCTTTAGCTTCTTCTACAGTTATCCTTGAAAGATTCTTTTGATTAGGTTTTCCAAAGTTAATAGCGACTTGTTCAACTGCTGTAAGTACAACCAATGCATCAGCATTCAGTAACTCTGCTATTTTACCAGAAGCAAAATCTTTATCTATTACTGCTGGTACTCCTTCAAGTGTTCCATCGCCCTTTTCAATTACAGGTATACCGCCTCCACCAACAGTTATAACAACATGTCCAGCTTCAACTAATGTTTTAATTATTGGTTCTTCAACTATAGCCTTTGGAAGTGGTGAGGCAACTACGCGTCTCCAGCCTCTATTTGAATCTTCTTTCATTATATATCCTTTTTCAGTCATTAATTTCTTAGCCTGTTCTTCTGTAAAGAAAGAACCTACTGGTTTAGTTGGGTTCTTAAACCCTCCATCATTTTGGTCAACTATTACTTGAGTAACTACTGTTGCAACTTCCTTTTTTATGCTTCTTTTTCTCATTTCCGCTCTAATGCTTTGTTGTAAATGATATCCTATATAACCTTGACTCATGGCGCCACATTCTGGAAAAGGCATTATCGGACTGTTTTCATTTATTGAAGTAGCTGCTTCATAAGTAGCTATAAGTTGACCTACTTGAGGTCCATTACCATGGGCAACAATTACCTCATGACCCTCTTCAATTAAATCTACTATAGCCTCCGAAGTTTGTCTTGCAGTTACTAGTTGTGCTTCTGCTGTAGTATCTTTTGGGTTTGCTTGAAGGGCATTCCCTCCAAGTGCTATTACTATTCTTTGCATATTCATATCTCCTTTTATCTTTAATTGTTGTTTTTATTTTTTTTATAGGTCATCTCTATTTAGAGGCATACTCATACATCTTGGACCGCCTCTTCCTCTTGATAGTTCAGCGCTCGCCATTGTTATAACTGTTATTCCACGTTTTGATAAAATATCATTTGTAACATAGTTACGTTCGTAAGTTATAACCTTTCCAGGTGCAATAGCCAGCGTATTTGACCCATCATTCCATTGTTCTCTTGCAGCTACAATAGGGTCACCACCACCACATCTTATTAATTCAACTGAAGGTACCTTTAATGCTGCCTTTAATATATTCTGTAGTACATCCTTTTCTTGCTTAATATTTAATTCTCCGTTAATTCCTTTTGTTATTTCAAAAACATTAAGTGGACCTTCGATCTCTGGGTGTATTGTAAATTTATCATAATCAACCATAGTAAATACAGTGTCAAGATGCATAAATGCTCTGCTAGATGGAATTTCTAGTACCAGCACTCTATCAAAAGATGCATGTTTTTTGAAGATATTCTTTGCTACAGTCTCTATAGCCTCAGGTGAAGTCCTTTGGCTACACCCTATTGCAATAGTTGTTGCAGATAATACATGCTCATCC
>NZ_JBNMNU010000178.1:0-8568 GCF_051278035.1 Clostridium sp. | reverse complement strand
TCCTAAAAAATATGGAGAAAGGTTTACAAGTTCAGACAATTTTTCTCTGGTCATATCAAAATTTTCTCGTTCAATCCGTATTCTATTTCCAATTTCTTCATAATTGATTTCCTTTTGCAAATTACTCACCCTCTACATCTTAATGACCATTTACTAGTTCACATAAAAAACTGCAATTTATAAATAAGCCCACTGCGTACAAATTACGTTATAAATTAGTTATAATTTGTGTAAATTGAATAGTTTTAATAATACATGTATTCATTTAATATCTGTAAATAAGCTTTTTTTATTCAGAAGGTCTAGGTTAGTTTAATGTCTCACAAGATGCTGTTTTTTCATTTAATATATCGTTTATGTCAGATACTTTATCTTCGTTAGTAAGCACTATTAAATAGTCTCCTGGGAAAATAATAGTATCCCCTTGTGGAAGTATTTCAAGTTCTCCTCGCTTAACTGCTACCAATAGACAATTATGTGGCCATTTAACGTCTTTGACTTGCTTTCCATCTAATTCACAGTCCATACAAATAGAAAATTCTAATAGATGCTTATGTTTCTTATTACCAAAGGATATTATTTCTCCTGCATTGTGTAAAAATCTTTCTAGTAATGATTCATAAATAGGCTTTGATGCTAAAATATCTGCAACTATATATGCAACTATTGATACAATAGCTAATGAAAGCAAATGGGTAAAGTTACCTGTCATTTCAGTTATTAGGATAGTTCCAGTAATGGGGGCTCTAACTACAGCTGTGAAATATCCTGCCATTGCAAGTATTATAAAGTTATTGATATACATACTATCAAAATTTAGAAAATTTACAAGTGCTACTCCATATAGATTTCCTATTAATGCTCCAATAGCAAGCAGTGGAAGAAATATACCCCCTGGTGCACCTGATCCATAGCTTGCCATAGTGAATAAAAATTTAACTAGAAGTAGAACAACTAAAATAGTTAGTGGAAAGTTTTGTGTAACTAATGAAGTTATAAGGTGATGTCCTCCACCTAATGCTTGAGGTAGCAATATTCCAAGAACAACTGAAATTAGTAAGGGTATAACTATTCTCATTTCTTTTGGAAGCCATTTTTGACCTGCATATAAGTCTTGAGTCTTTAAAAGAAATTTATTAAAGACTACTCCTAAAACCCCTATAATAATCCCGAGTAAAATTATATAAAGATAATATTTAAGGGGTAATATAGGTAAATTTTCAAAAGTGAAAACTGGTTCTAAGCCAAAGAAACTACTAGCTACAAAAACAGCTGATAAGGATGCGGATAAAGCTGAGAGTAAAACTAAGGGTGAAAAATTCTTATGAACCTCTTCTAAGGCAAACATTACGGCTGCCAGAGGAGCATTAAAGGCAGCGGCAAGTCCTGCAGAGGCTCCGCTTGTAATAAGATATTTCTCTTCTATTTTCACTCGTTTAAATACCTTGCTAAAGCCTTGACCAACTGCTGAGCCTAATTGAACCGATGGACCTTCGCGTCCAAGAGAAAGGCCTGAACCTATTGCAAGAAGCCCGCCAGTAAATTTACCAAGGATAATTTTCCACCAAGTCATATCTATTTTTCTGAGTAAAACACCTTCTACCTGAGGTATTCCACTTCCACTAATCATGGGCTGGTTTTTAACCATTAAACCTACAATGTAGCCAATAAATATTATGACCACTATCCATGGAATTATAAGTATAGGTTTCATAGATAAAGTTTTATAAATCTCAGTTAAGAAAACTCCTGCTCTTGACAATGAATAGCGATACAGCACAATTAATAAACCTGTGATAATACCTACAGCAATGCCCTCTAAAATAAGCTTTAATCTAAAGCTATGCCAATGAAAAAGAGTATTATAAGTATTGTGTTTGTTTTTTACTTCCATTTCTATGCCTCCATTAGTATAACAAATATTTGTATTTTTTATATATTTCAATGCATGTAATTAATAACTTTATATATGATATATGATACCATATATCTATATAATAACATAGCATGCATACATATGTGTTGTAATCACAGTTTATAATTATTTAGTTATTTTTAGTTACTTATGTAAAGATTGATATGTGGTAATTTAAATGGTAAGATATATAAATAAAACACATAAAGTTTTAGTGGAAATATGCGATAATAAATGTATAGATCAAAAATTTATATAAAACGGGTGATAATTATGGCTGCATCTTCAAATATGATTAATACAATGTTAAAGCAATACACAACTGAAATAAAAAACAACAACTCGGTCTCCGATACAGGTACAGCGAATCTTCAAAGTGAAAAAGAGATGCAGGAGGCTGCGTTTCAAACAATACTTATGCAGAGGATGGATAGTTCAGGTAATTCAATGATGGCAGAACTTATGTCTGAGGCTTTATCAAAACAAGGTTCCTTTAGTTTAGACGATTCACTGGGGGCTATAAGTAACTTTAATTCAAGTATGAGAGGTGCATCGAGGGGAGTATTTGATGATTCTAACCAGAGTGTAGAGAATAAAGAAGGTACGTTAGGGTTTGCAGCTTCTAAATATGAATCTAATGTTAATCCAGGAACTATAGGTAATACGCCAGGAGATTATGGTGGAAAGTCTTATGGAGCGTGGCAATTTTCATCTAAAACAGGATCCTTGGATTCTTTTATAAACTCACTTAAAGGAAATAATAATGAGCTTTATGAAAAATTATCAGGGGCAAAAGCTAAAGATGATAACAAATTTGGTGTAAACTTTGACTCTGAATGGACAGGCATTGCCACATCGAATAAAGAAGAATTTCTTAAGCTGCAGCATGATAGTATAAAAAAAGATTATTATGATAGTGCAGCACAAGATTTAAAATTTAAATATGGGTTTGATATAAGTCAAAAGAGTGATGCTTTAAAAGAAAGCTTATTCTCTACGGTAGTTCAACATGGTGTAGGAGGAACTTCATCCCTATTCTCAAAAATAAACTTAAATAATAGCGATGGTAATATCATAAAGGATTTATATAACGAACGTCAAAAAGTTAACATCTATTTCAAAAGTAGTTCTGCACAAGTAAAACAAAGTGTATATAATAGGTTTACGAAAGAAAAGCAAGATATGCTCAGTATGCTAAATGAACAATTTGCTTAAAAAAAACTTAAATAATAAAGGTGTGAAAAAATCCAGTAGAATAATTATTCTGCTGGATTTTTTGTAATTTAAAGATTTAATGAATAGAAAACTTTAGCTAATTCATAAAAAATTATCGTCAAGATTAATGTATGGAATATTAAAAATAAAACATACTATTTATAAGAAGAAAATTAATGTGTAATAAAAAAAAACAAACTTGATCGGGGGAATAAAATGAAGAAGTTTACTAAAATAACGTCAATAATACTTGCAATTGGAATACTTGTTAATAGCTTAATTATTGGTTCACAAGTTACACAAGGCGCAGAGCTTCAATTATGCAATATTTCTGATGTCAAAAGAGATGCAAAAGATATTAATGAGGGGGAAAACATATCCGGATTTAAGCTGGAATCTAAGAAATGGATCCAGGATATACAATCTACAGCAATGATATTTAAACATGCTAAAAGCGGAGCTAAACTTATTTATTTACAAAATGAGGATGAAAACAAGGTTTTCTCCATAAATTTCCGTACACCAGTAAATGATAATACAGGAGTTAATCATATTATTGAACATTCAGTGCTTTGTGGTTCAAAGCTGTATCCGGTTAAAGACCCATTTTTAATTATGACTAAGCAATCATTAAGTACATTTATAAATGCATTTACAGGTCCGGATTTTACAATGTACCCGGTAGCTAGTAAAAACGAAAAAGATTTTCGTAATCTAATGAGTGTGTATTTAGATGCAGTTTTCTACCCTAATATATCTAAAGATCCTAGAATACTTCAGCAAGAAGGTTGGCACTATGAAGTTGATAAAGAAACGGGTGAGCTAAAATATAATGGAATAGTATATAATGAAATGAAAGGCAATTATTCTTCACCTCAAACAATACTAAGAAACACTATTAATAAGTCACTTTTTAAAGATAATTCATATGCTTATGAATCCGGTGGAAATCCAGATAATATTACAGACCTAACATACAAAAAGTTCATACAGACCTATAAAAAGTATTATGTTCCATCAAATAGTTCTATCTATTTATATGGAAAAATAGATATTGAAAATACCTTGAAGTTTATGAACGATAATTATTTGAGTAAACTTAAAAAAAGCAGTGTGGACAGTGTAATTAAATTGCAGACTGCAAGGAACACAAAGGATGAAAAAACAGCATTTTATCCAGTAGCGAAAGGCGCGACTACGAAAAACATGACTTACTTATCTTCTAACTATTTAATTAATAATGCAATAGATGTAGAAAGCGTTTTAGCTTTTCAGATTTTAGAATCAATTCTATTAAATACTAAAGCGTCCCCTTTAAGAAAAGCGTTAGGGAACAGCCATATTGGAGCAAATGCTTATGCGAATTTCAATTCATCGATGGTACAGCCAACCTTTAGTATAGTTATCACAAATTCAAATGAGTCAGAAAAAAAGAAATTTGAAAATGTCATTACTAATGTTCTAAAAAAAATAGTGAAAGAAGGATTCGATGAGGAACTTGTAAATTCAGTATTTACTTCAATTGAATTTAGTTTGCGGACTGAACATTCAGATGCGAATAGAGGTATGAATTATATGTCCGCTGCTATGAATTCTTGGAATTATGACATGAGCCCTACAGAATATCTAGAGATAACTCCTACACTTAACAAAATAAAATCAGAACTATCCAGTGGCTATTTTGAAAAAATGATTCAAAAATACTTATTAGACAACAAAAACAATTCATTAGTTATATTAAAACCTTCTAATGGTTTAAATGAAAGAAAGGAAGAAGTATCAAAATTGAAACTAGCAGCATTTAAGGATACCTTATCAGAAGTTGAATTAAGTAAAATTATAAAAGGAACAGAAAACTTAAAAAAGTGGCAAGATACATCAGATTCAAAAGAAAATATATCAAAAATACCAACATTAACACTAGCAGATCTGGATAAAAAACCGGAACAAATTCCAACAAAAGAAAAATTAGAAGGAGATATAAAAGTGTTGTATCATCCTATGTTTACTGATGGAATTACTTACTGTAATTTGTATTTTGATAGTTCAAAAGTACCTCAAAATGAGTTATTATACTTGAAATTTTTGTCTAATATACTTGGAAATATTAATACGGAAAAATATGACCATATGCAGTTATCAAACAAAATAATGAAGGATACCGGAGGGATTAGTTTTAATTCAACAGCATTCAAAAAAAATACTAATAGTGATAAGTACTATCCAAAAATGAAAATTTCAGTAAATACTCTTAATAGTACATTACCAAATGCTATGGATATATTGGAAGAAATAATAAATCATAGCTTGTTTACTGATAAGAATCGTATTAAGGAATTGATTAAAACGTCAAGATTGAATTATGAATCGATGTTTGCAAATGGAGGAAATATTCTTGCCATGAAGCAAGTGTTATCATATTTATCAGATAATGGTAAATATAGTAGCCTAGATTATTTGCCATACTATAACTTTATTTGTGATTTAGATGATAACTTTGATACTAAATTTGATGAAATAGTAGAAAAATTAAACCATGTTAGTGATATTGTATTTAACAAAGAGAAATTGGTGGTAAGTTACACTGGTGAGGAAAAATATTATCCTGAATTTACTTCTAGTCTTAAGAGCCTTGGAGAGAAAATTAAAAGTGAAGAGTTTAAGGCGCAGGAATATAAATTTGATTTTACAAAGAAAAATGAGGCTTTTGTTATTCCATCTCAAGTACAATATGTGGTTAAGGCTGGGAGTTTTAAAAACGCAGGGTATATCTATAATGGAAGTATGAGGGTTCTTGAAAACATTTTAAATAGTGATTATTTATGGCAAAAGCTTAGAATAAAAGGAGGTGCCTATGGGGGAGCGATGAGTTTTACAAATGAAGAAGTATTATTCTACTCATATCGTGATCCCAATTTAAAAGAAACATTGAATACTTTCGATGAGACAGTAAATTTCTTAGAAAACTTTGAAGCAGATGAAAAAGAAATGGCTAATTATATAATTGGTACTATAGGAAATATGGATTCATTAACATCTCCACAACTTAAAGGAGTAATAGGAGACAATATGTATTTTAAAGGCATAACGCACAAAGACATTCAAAAAGAGCGTAATGAAGTGTTATCTACTACTGCAGAAGATATAAGAAACTATGCTAGGTTAATAGAAAACGTAATAAAGCAAAATTTTTATTGTGTGGTTGGTGGTGAAACCAAAGTGAATGAAAACAAGGGGCTTTTCCATAGAATTGTAGTTCCTATTAAGAGCTATAAACAGAAATAGGCAGGAATGTAAGCATAGAAAACCAGACAATTATAGTGCTTTTTTATGCTTTTTCACTTCAGTACTTTCAAGAGATATGTTATAATGTAAATAATTAGTGCGTATACAGTTAAGGAAGTGCTTGAGTAATGAATTTGATTAACAATAGATATAGAATAATTTCAAAATTAAGTCAAGATAGGATAAAGTCTTCCTATCTTGTTTCTGATATTATAAACAAATATCATGAAGTAGAACTTAATATTATTAATTCTGAATTTGCACCACAGAAGTTAATAGATTTTTATGTAGCTGAGTTTAAAACATTAGAAAATATAAATCATGCTAATATATGTAAGGTATTTGATTTTGGATTGGTCCATACTATTGATAATCAAAAGGTTGATAATGATGATTACTTTTATACTAATGAATACATTAAAGATAATCTGGAATTAAAGCAATTAATAGCTAATTTAAAGGAAAACGAGATTTTGGATATATTTGCTCAATTATGTATGGTAGTAAATTATTTACATATTAGAGGCTTCATTTATGGCCAAATAAATACTAATAACATATTTATTTTTTATAAAGACGATAAATACAACGTTGTTATTAAGGATTTAGCAACAATAGAAATTGAAAAACAAGAATATGATATGACCAAGGTAGAGGAACTCAATTTTAAGGCGCCGGAGAATATCCTGGATAATAAAACAACTATTGCATCGGATATATACTCAATGGGAGTATTTTTACTTTTTTTATGTAAAATTGATATTTATAAAAGTTATTGTATTGATGATTGCATAGACTATTTGGAAGAAAAAGTAAAAAGCGGCTATAACGAAAATGCATTGATAGTAAACTTTTATAAAAAATTAGTGAAAATTATTGTGAAAATGACGATGTCAAATTTAGCAAATCGTTATAATACTATAAATGAACTTGTGGTAGACATTAATCTATATTTTGATATGAACTATAGGGCGTTTATAACTGATGAAATTGAGAAATTAAATTTTGACGCTAAAATAGTAGGCAGAAATGAAGAAATTACTAAAATAATGAATGATTATGAGAATTTAGTTCAAGGTAAACCATCAAACAGAATTATTTTCGTTCAAGGGGAACAAGGAATTGGCAAAACCAGAATCCTCAAAGAAATTAAGTATTTACTAAATATGAAAAAAGCAAATGTGTATTCTAGCTTTGCCTTAGAAAATTGCAAAAGTAATGGCAGTAAGGCAGTTAAACATATACTGAAGAAAATAGTAGCTAGTTGTGATGAGGAAATAGTGAAAAGATATCAAAGTGAATTAATAAAATTCATTCCGGAACTTGGCCTTGGAAGTAATGTTGTGGCTTCAGAATTTTTAACAGTTAAAAAAGAGAAATATAGGCTGATTAGTAGGATATATAGCTTTATTAAAGATGCTATTGTTAATAAACCCACCATTTTCATTATTGATAATGCTCATTGTTTAGATGAATTTTCAATGGAACTTTTAGAATATATAAATGTTAAAAACTATAATGAGCAAAATATAATGATGATATTATCAATTAGTGAAGGGAACTGTGCTGTAAATAATAAGCTTCAGAGATTATTAAATAATAATCCCGCAAACCTAAATCTATACCTAAAAAGTTTGAATAATGAGGAAACTGCTATTATGATTCAACAAATACTCAGTATGCCTAAGGTTCCTAGTAAATTTGGAGAAAGTGTTTATAAAAAAACATACGGTAATCCTCTATTTATAAAGGAAACCTTAAAAGATGCAGTTGCAAAAAAGATACTTTCTATAAATGAAAATAATGGTAAATGGTCTACTCCTTTTAATTACGACGATATGCCAATTGCATCTACTATGGAACAAGCATTATCAAATCAAATAAAAGAAATTAATGAGGACAGTAATGAAGTATTAAATGTTATAGCAATATTTAATACTGCTGTGTCATTAAAAGTTATTAATAAGTTTTTTATTAAAACCAAAAACAAAACAGAACTCAACATTCATGAATTATGCACTAAAGGGATATTAAGTAAAAAAATTGAGGATATGGGTTTTGTATTTGATTTTTCTAATAAAGGACTTAAAAATCTTATATACAACAGACTAAGTGAAGAAGAACGGAAAGTAAGGCATAAGTTTGCAGCATCT
>NZ_JBNMNU010000177.1:0-8660 GCF_051278035.1 Clostridium sp. | reverse complement strand
TACCTAGGAGGTGTAAACAGCAAATGGCAAGAATAGCGGGTATTGACCTACCAAGAGAAAAAAGAATTGAAATAGGATTAACTTATATATTTGGTATAGGATTAACTAAATCTCAAGGAGTTCTCAAAGAAACAGGAGTAAATCCTGATACAAGAGTTAAGGACTTAACTGAGGAACAAGTAAACGAGTTAAGGACATATATCACTAAGAACTTTCTAATAGAGGGTGACTTAAGAAGAAAAGGTGCACTAGAGATAAAAAGATTAATGGAAATTGGTTGTTACAGAGGAATAAGACATAGAAAAGGTCTTCCAGTAAGAGGACAGAAAACTAAAACTAATGCAAGAACAAGAAAAGGCCCTAAAAAAACAATGGCGGGTAGGAAGAAATAGTAAGGAGGGAATGTAATGGCTCAAAAAGTTAAAAGAAGTAGAAGAAAAAAAGAAAGAAAAAATGTTGAGCATGGTTGTGCACACATAAAGTCTACTTTCAATAATTCCATCGTTACACTTACAGATGTAGCTGGTAATGCTTTATCTTGGTCTAGTGCTGGTGGATTAGGTTTTAGAGGATCAAGAAAGAGTACTCCATTTGCAGCTCAAATGGCAGCAGAAGCTGCTAGTAAAGCGGCTATGGAGCATGGATTAAAGAGTGTTGACGTATTTGTTAAAGGACCTGGAGGCGGTAGGGAAGCGGCGATTAGATCACTTCAAGCGGCTGGATTAGAAATTACATTAATCAAAGACGTTACTCCAATTCCACATAACGGTTGTAGACCACCAAAACGAAGAAGAGTATAGTACAGTTAAGAAAATAGGAGGTGTAATTGAATGGCAAGATATACTGGAGCTACTTGTAGACTCTGTAGAAGAGAAGGTATGAAGCTGAACCTTAAGGGTGATAGATGCTTTACAGATAAATGTGCATTTGCAAGAAGAGGTTATGCACCAGGACAACATGGGCAGAGCAAGAAAAAAATGTCTAACTATGGATTACAATTAAGAGAAAAGCAAAAAGCTAAAAGAATATATGGAATACTTGAAAGCCAATTTAGAAGATACTATGAGAAAGCTGACAAGTTAAGAGGAATTACAGGTGAAAACCTATTAAAACTTCTAGAAGTTAGACTTGATAACGTAGTTTATAGATTAGGTTACGGAAATTCAAGACAAGAGGCTAGGCAACTAGTAACTCACGGTCATTTCACAGTTAATGGTAAAAAGGTAGATATCCCTTCATATAGCTTAGTAGCAAATGAAGTAATATCACCATGTGCTAAGAGCAGAGCTACTGAGAAATTCAAAGTATTTGCTGAAAATCCTAAAACACTACCAAGTTGGTTATCAGCTGACGTAGAGAAATGGGAAGGAAAAGTTTTAGCACAACCAAGTAGAGAAGATATAGATGTTCCTGTTAATGAGACGTTAATCATCGAGTTATACAGTAGGTAGTCATAAAAAAGAATCAGTTGCCCTCATAATAGGTTGCCAATAAAAAAAAAGGAGGGTTTATTATGTTAGAAATAGAAAAGCCAAAAATTGAATGTGTAGAAACCGCTGAAGATAGTTCTTACGGTAAATTCGTAATTGAACCATTAGAAAGGGGTTATGGTACAACTTTGGGTAATGCATTAAGAAGAATTCTTCTTTCTTCATTACCGGGAGTTGCTACAAATTCAGTGAAAATAGATACAGTGCTTCATGAGTTCTCTACTGTTAAAGGTGTGAAAGAAGATGTTACAGAGTTAATTTTAAACATTAAAAGCTTAGCACTTACAATGGTTGGAGAAGGTCCTAGAACAATATATATTGATGCTAATGGACCAGGAGTAGTTACTGGATCAGATATTAAATCTGATGGAGATTTGGAAGTTGTTAATGGCGATTTACATATAGCAACATTAGACGAAGGTGCTAAGTTATATATGGAACTAACGGTTAATAGAGGTAGAGGATATGTTTCTCATACCAAAAATAAAACAGATGAATTACCAATTGCTACAATTCCAGTAGACTCAATTTATACTCCTGTTAAAAGAGTGAATTTCACTGTTGAAAATACTAGAGTAGGCCAGATTACTGACTATGATAAATTAACTATTGAAATTTGGACCAATGGAACAATTAGACCGGATGAAGCTATAGGTTTGTCGGCTAAAATTCTTATTGAGCACTTCAAGTTATTTATGACGTTAACAGATCATGCTGATAATGTTGAAATAATGGTTGAAAAAGAAGAAGATAAGAAAGAAAAAGTACTTGAAATGACTATTGAGGAATTAGACCTCTCTGTTAGAAGCTATAATTGCTTAAAAAGAGCTGGAATTAATACAGTTCAGGAGCTAACAGAAAGATCTATGGACGACATGATGAAGGTCAGAAACTTAGGCAAAAAATCACTTGAAGAAGTTGAACAAAAACTTCAAGCCTTAAGCTTGAACTTAAAGCTTAGTGAAGAGTAAGGAGGTAAACACATGGCAATGTATCGTAAGTTAGGACGTTCCACTGATCAAAGAATTGCAATGTTCAGAAGTCTTTCAACTAACTTGTTGAAATATGGTAGAATTGAAACTACAATCTCTAGAGCAAAAGAAACTAGAAAATTTGCAGAAAGAATGATAACTCTTGGAAAAAGAGGAGACCTTCATGCTAGAAGACAAGCTCTTTCATTCATTACTGAAGAAAGCGTAGTTAAAGATTTATTTGATAATATTGCACCTAAATATGCTGAGAGAAACGGTGGATATACTAGAATAATGAGAGTGGGCCCAAGAAGAGGCGATGCGGCAGAGCTCGCTATAATAGAATTAGTATAGTTTGAGCAAAGGGGATTAAGTTGTAACAAACTTAATCCCCATTTTCTTATAAAGATTTAAAGGATATAGGGAGTGACGCTTGTGGGTGAAAAAATGGTTATATGTAATAAGCTTGTTTATAATTATCCTCAAAATGTAGATGAAAAATCAAAAGTGGCCATAGATGGACTAGATTTGGAAGTTACTACGGGCGAATTTTTAGTAGTACTAGGACATAATGGATCAGGAAAATCGACTTTTGCTAAACATATAAATGCTCTCTTAATACCTACTGAGGGGGAAGTCTATGTAGATGGACTTAGGACATCACTAGAATGTAATTTGTGGAATATTAGGAATGTAGCTGGAATGGTATTTCAAAATCCTGATAATCAAATTGTTGCAACCATTGTAGAGGAAGATGTAGCATTTGGGCCAGAAAACTTAGGGTTAGATCCTAAAGAAATAAGAATTAGAGTGGATGAATCACTAAAAAATGTTGGAATGTACGAATATAAAAAACATGCTCCCCATCTACTTTCAGGTGGTCAAAAACAAAGAGTGGCTATTGCAGGTATTCTTGCTATGCGGCCGAAATGTATAGTTTTTGATGAACCCACAGCAATGCTTGATCCATATGGAAGGAAAGAAGTTATTCGTACTATAAAAGAAATAAACAAAAAATATGGAATAACAATAATCTTAATAACTCATAATATGGAAGAAGCAGTGGAAGCAGATAGAATTGTAGTAATGAATAATGGAAAAATAGAAATGAATGGAAAGCCAAAAGAAATATTTAGAAATGTACCACTAATGAAGAAAATTGGGTTAGACGTTCCACAGGTAACTGAACTTGCATTTGAGCTTAAACAAAATGGTATTGATATAGGAACAGATATACTAACTATAAATGAGATGGTGAATGCGTTATGTCAATTAAAATAGAAAATTTAACACATGTATATATGCCAAAAACTCCTTTTGAAAAAAAAGCTTTAGATAATATATCTCTAGAAATAAAACAAGGTGAATTTGTGGCACTCATTGGGCATACGGGCTCAGGTAAATCCACACTAATACAGCACATAAATGGACTTTTAAAGCCAACTTCAGGCACTATAATAATAGATGAGCTAGATATTACAGTTAAAAAAGCTAAACTTACTGGTATAAGGAAAAAGGTTGGTTTAGTATTTCAATATCCTGAATATCAACTTTTTGAAGAAACAATCGAAAAAGACATTGCTTTTGGACCACACAATTTAGGTCTGGATAATGATGAAATAAATAAAAGAGTTCAAAGAGCCATGAAAATAGTAGGACTAGATTACGAAGAATACAAGGACAAATCACCTTTTGAAATAAGTGGTGGTCAAAAGAGAAGAGTCGCCATCGCAGGAGTAGTTGCTATGCAGCCAAAGATTTTAATTCTTGATGAACCAACAGCAGGACTTGACCCAAAAGGAAGAGATGATATATTAAGTAAAATTGTTCAGCTATATGAAGAGAATAATATGACTATAATTTTAGTGTCTCACAGTATGGAAGATGTAGCAAAGGTTGCAAACAGAATTATAGTAATGGACGAGGCAACTTGCATTCTAGATGGAACGCCTGCGAAGATATTTAAGGAAATACAAGTATTAGAAAATGTAGGGCTTGCAGTACCACAGGTGACCTATCTAATTAGAGAACTACGTAGCAAAGGATTCGATGTATCCGAGGATACATTTACTGTAGAAAAAGCTAAGCGGGAATTGCTTAGAATATTAAAGGCGGAATAGTATAAATTTTTTATCCCAATAAGATGCCATTTATAACAGTAGTATTCGGGTCTTTCAACGCATTGGAGGAATTTATATGATTAAAGATATTACAATAGGTCAATATATGCCAGGAGATTCTTTTGTACATAAATTAGACCCAAGATTTAAAATACTCATATCTCTACTATTTATTGTTAACCTATTTCTAGTAAATAATTTTTTAGGTTATATATTTATATTTGTATTTATTTTGTCAACCATAATGATAGCTAATTTATCTCCTAAATATATATACAAGGGTCTAAAGCCTATTTTTATATTGTTACTTATTACAGCAATATTAAACATTTTTATGACTAGTGGAACTGAAGAAATTTGGAGATGGAAATTTATAACTATATATAAAGAAGGTTTGATAATTGCAGCCTTTATGATAGTTAGATTAGTGTTTTTAATTATTGGAACATCGATACTAACACTCACAACGTCTCCTATAGAGCTCACTGATGGTATAGAGAGACTTCTTAATCCATTTAAAAGAATAGGTGTGCCGGCTCATGAGCTTGCCATGATGATGACTATTGCACTTAGATTCATTCCTACTCTTATGGATGAGACTGATAAAATAATGAAAGCACAAATGGCAAGAGGTGCTGATTTTGAGTCTGGGAATTTAATAAGTAGAGCTAAAAGTTTAATTCCTATTTTAGTACCCTTATTTATAAGCTCTTTTAGACGAGCAGATGAACTTGCAATGGCTATGGAATCAAGATGCTATAAAGGTGGAGAAGGAAGAACAAGAATGAAAGAGCTAAAGATAACAACAAAAGATTTTGTAGCAAGTTTCGCATTCGCAATCCTATTTGTTATTACTATTGTTAGCAGAACTTAATATTCTGTTTCCCATAAATAGAAAAGGATGTGAAGTCTTGAGAAATATAAAGATTATAATAGAATATGATGGAACTAATTATTCGGGATGGCAAAGACAAAAGAATGCCATAACTATTCAAGAAAAAGTAGAGATTGCTATTTACGGGATTACGGGCGAAGAAACTAAAATCATTGGTTCTAGTAGAACAGATGCAGGAGTTCATGCAAGGGGCTATACAGGGAACTTTTATACCAGTAGCATTATATCTGTGGAAAAGTTTATAGGAGCTATTAATAGTAAGCTTCCATTAGATATTGTAATTTTACATTGTTCTGAGGTTCCACATGAATTTCATGCAAGGTATGATTCTACAGGCAAAATCTATAGCTACTCTATACTTAATAGGCGTGAGTCTATTGCAGTAGGACGCAATTACATATATAATCATAAGAGAATATTAGACCTAGGGGCTATGAAACTTGCTACGCAGTATTTTATGGGCACTCATGATTTTTCTGCATTTAGAAATCTAGGTAGTTCTGTAAAAACTTCTGTAAGAACTATCACAAGGCTAGATATTATGAAAAATGGGGATTTAATAGAAATATATATTGCCGCTGATGGTTTTTTATATAATATGGTTAGAATAATAGTAGGAGCACTAATTCGAGTTGGTGAAGGAAAAATTAAACCTAATGAAATTAAGGATATAATAGAATCAAAGCAGAGAGAAAAGGCTGGGAAATCAGCGCCGGCCTGCGGATTATGTTTAGAAGAGGTTTTTTATTAAATAAATCAGTAAAAAGGGTAATATCCTGCGTAAAAGCATTGACACACCCGGTAGAATGTATTATACTTATTAATGTTTGTATATGTTATCGTGTAATAAGATCCACTAGCCCCGGATCTTTAGCATAGAAATTCGATTGTTAAAAGTTCAGGGAGGGAAAATAATGAAATCATACTTAGCAAAACCGTTAGAAGTAGAAAGAACTTGGTTCGTTGTAGACGTAGAAGGACTAGTTTTAGGAAGAGCAGCTAGTCAAATAGCTTCAATTTTAAGAGGAAAGCACAAACCAACATTTACACCAAATGTTGATACAGGTGACTTTGTCATTGTATTAAATGCAGAAAAGATCGTTTTAACTGGTAAGAAATTAGACCAAAAAATGTTAAGACATCACTCTTTTTATCCAGGTGGATTAAAAGAAGTTCCATATAGAGTAGCAATGGTTAAAAAACCAGAGTTTATCTTCGAAGAGGCAGTAAGAAGAATGCTTCCAAAAGGACCATTAGGACGTCAAACACTTAAAAAAATGACTGTATACAGAGGACCAGAACATAAAAATCAGGCACAAAATCCACAAACACTAGTTCTTAAATACTAATCAAGTTAGAGGGGAGGAAATATAATGGCAAAGGTTCAATATATAGGAACAGGAAGAAGAAAGAAATCAGTTGCTAGAGTTAGACTTATACCTGGCGAAGGTAAAATTGTTATAAATAAAAGAAACATAGAAAACTATTTCGGATTAGAAACATTAATGCTTATAGTTAATCAACCACTAGTACTAACTGGAACTAAAGAAAAATTTGATATTTTAGTAAATGTGCACGGTGGTGGATATACAGGTCAAGCTGGAGCAATAAGACACGGAATATCTAGATCATTACTTAAAGCTGATGAAACTTTAAGACCAGAACTTAAAAAAGCAGGATTTTTAACAAGAGATCCAAGAATGAAAGAAAGAAAGAAATATGGTCTTAAAAAAGCGAGAAAAGCATCTCAGTTCTCAAAAAGATAGTATTTTTATACATAGAAAGAGATATACACTTGATAAAAGCGTATATCTCTTTTTTATTGTATATTAATCTACAAATTAATTATATAAATTGATAATAGTAGTATAGTCAAAAAGTAAATAGCTATTATGTTATGTTTGTGTTAAAAATATTAAAGTTTATGTTAAATATGATGTAAATTACTTAACACCCACTTGAAAGTTATAGTATCATAGATATGTATTGTTAAGAAATTTGAGGTAAATTAAGATACTTACAATAGATACAAATATGGAGGGGTTTTATGTATGGTGTAAATATGGTTATAGGTCTTTTTGGGGGCTTAGGGTTGTTCCTTTATGGAATGAAACTTATGGGTGATGGGTTAGAAAATGCTTCAGGTGAAAAACTCAAGAAAATATTTGAAAAAATAACATCCAATCCAGTAAAAGGGGTAGCTACAGGGGCTATAATAACAACGGTTATCCAAAGTAGTAGCGCGACCACAGTAATGGTAGTGGGTTTTGTTAATGCAGGACTTATGAATCTTTATCAAGCTGCAGCGGTTATTATGGGAGCTAATATTGGAACTACTGTAACGGCGCAGTTAATTGCTTTTAAGCTTGATGCTATAATACCAATATTTTTAGGGATAGGATCATTAACAATATTATTTTCAAAAGGTAAGAAATCTAGGGAAATAGGTAATATTATACTTGGGTTTGGTATTTTATTTCTAGGCATGGAATTAATGAAGAATACTATGGCTCCTCTAGCAAAGTCCCCAGCTTTTGCGACTTTGATTATGAAACTACAAGGTAATGTTTTTTTCGGAATATTAACAGGTGCATTGATGACGGCAGTAATCCAAAGTTCATCAGCATCCACAGGTATTTTGGTAGCATTATCATCTACAGGAGCACTTCCACTAGAAGTAGCGGTGCCAATGTTATTTGGTAATAATATAGGTACATGTATAACAGCTTTATTATCAAGTATAGGAACCTCTAGAACTGCCAAAAAAGCAGCGCTAATACATATATTCTTTAATATATTTGGTACAATAATTTTTATACCGTTAATGAATCCACTAATACAGTTGGTACAGTCCATATCTCCAGGTGGAGCTTCAGAGGTAAAAAGACAAATAGCAAATGCTCATACAATATTTAACATAGCGAACACTATAATTATGGTGCCCTTTATAAGATATTTTGTTTTGCTTGTTAATAAATTAATACCTGGCGAAGATGGAATTCAAACATTAGGCGTTAAATATATAGATGACAGATTACTAGAGACACCAGTTATTGCGGTTGGTCAAACTACAAAAGAGGTTGTGAGAATGGCTAATTTAGCAAAAGATAATGTAAAGCTTGCTATGACGTGTTTTGTAAATAATGATGAAAAAAAGTTAAAAACTGTTTATGAAAATGAAAAA
>NZ_JBNMNU010000176.1:0-8661 GCF_051278035.1 Clostridium sp. | reverse complement strand
AGAAAAATGACGTCTAAAAACAAAACTTTAGATCAAGTTTTCGATTTGACTGCAATTAGAATTTTAGTTAATGATATTGGAAGTTGCTATGCAGCTCTAGGGATAGTGCATACAGTTTATAAACCAATTCCCGGAAGATTTAAAGACTATATTGCTATGCCTAAACCTAATATGTATCAATCCTTACATTCGACTGTAATAGGACCTCATGGTAAACCTTTTGAAATTCAGATTCGAACCTATGAGATGCATAAAACTGCAGAATATGGGATTGCAGCTCACTGGAAATATAAACAGGCTACGCAGGAAGGCGAAAATGAAAATTTTGATTCTAAATTTTCATGGCTCAAGGATATTTTGGAATGGCAAGGAGAAACATTCGATGCAGAAGAGTTTCTGGAAGGGTTTAAAATTGATTTGTTCGCAGATGAAGTTTTTGTATTCACGCCAAAGGGAAGGGTTATTAACTTACCAATTGACGCAACCCCAATTGATTTTGCATATAGGATTCATACGGATATAGGTAATAGGTGTATGGGGGCAAAAGTAAATGGGCGGATGGTGCCACTCGAATATCATTTGAAAACAGGAGAGATAGTTGAAGTCGTAACTTCAAATTCACCTAAGGGTCCTAGTATTGATTGGCTTAATATTACAAAAAGTAATCAGGCTAAAAGCAAAATTAAAGCTTGGTTTAAGAGAGCTAAAAAAGATGAGAGTATTGAAAAAGGTAAAGAATTATTAGAGAGAGAATCTAAAAGGCAAGGATATAATTTTGGCGAGATTGCAAAAGGTGAAGCAATAGAAAAAATTTATAAAAGATATAATTTTAGAACTTTAGATGATTTATTTGCTTGTGTTGGTGTTGGAGATATTATGCCTCCAACTATTGTTAATAGACTTAGAGAGGTTTTTGAAAATAAAAATAAACCTGAAGATTTGACAATACAAGATATTGAAGAAAAGATAACTAAAAGCGGAAATAAAGATGAAAAAAAGCAAACAGATTTCTCAGGACTAATAGTCAAGGGTCTTGGAAATGTTCTTGCGCGATTTGCTAAATGCTGTAACCCTGTTCCGGGCGATAAAATAATAGGTTATATAACTAAGGGACGTGGAGTTTCTGTTCATAGATGTGATTGTAAGAATATTGAGAATTTAGTTAACAATGAAATAAATAAAGTTGTTGAGGTAAGCTGGGGAACTAGTGAAGGAAAAGGTTATACTACTGAAATTCAAATTAGAGCAGATGATAGATATGGTTTATTATCCGATATAATGGAGGTAATAACATTAACCAAAACACAGTTGTACTCAATCAATGCAAAAACATTAAAAAATAATGTAGCTTTAGTAAACATAAAGCTCAGGATAATTAATATAGAACATTTGAAAGAATTGCAAAAGAAAATAACTAAATTAGCTGGTGTAATAGAAGTTTATAGAATAAAAAACTAAGATAATAATTTTATTCCATTTAAGAGAGGGATATTTATGAGAGCAGTGGTGCAAAGAGTTAAATCATCAAAGGTTGAAGTTAATGGAGAATTAGTTAGTGAAATAGGTTTCGGATTAAACGTTCTTCTTGGAATTTGTAAGGAAGATACAGAAGAAGATATAAAATTCTTAAAAGATAAGATATTAAACCTTAGAATTTTTGAGGAAGATGAGAAAATGAATAAATCTTTACTAGACGTAGGAGGAGAAATGCTTGTAGTTTCTCAATTCACGCTATATGGGGATTGTAGAAAAGGTAGAAGACCAAATTTTATGAGGGCACTCGGTGGGGAAGAAGCCGAAGTATTATATTTAGAATTTGTTAAACAGTGCTGCGATGTATTAGGTGAAGTTAAAACTGGGAAATTTGGCGAAGATATGCAAATTTTTATACAAAACGATGGACCAGTAACCTTACTTTTAGAGAGTAAAAAAGATTTTTAGGAGGTATCGAATGGAAATTAAAAGACTTGTAACAGGAATATATGGATCAAACTGCTATATTGTAATGGATGAAAATACCAAGGAAGCTGTGGTGTTAGACCCCGGTGGAGATGTAGATAATATAGCTCGCACTATAGATACTATGGGTGCTAGTGTTAAGTATATAATTTTGACTCACGGACATTTAGATCATACAACAGGTGTGGCAGAGCTCAAAACTATTACAAAGGCAACAGTATGTATAAGTAAACTAGACGATGATTTAATAACTAAAGGAGAGCATTTATTTGGACCTCTTATTAAAGGTGGAGCAGATAAATTACTAAAACATGATGACATAATAAAGATTGAAAATTTAGAGATTACTTGTATAGAAACTCCAGGTCATACACCGGGTGGTATGTGCTTTTTAGTTCAAAACTGTGTTTTTACTGGAGATACTCTTTTTGCCGGCTCAATAGGAAGAACAGATTTTGCAGGAGGAGATTTCGGAAGTATAATTACTAGCATCAAATCAAAGCTATTAACTTTGCCAGGGGATACTATAGTGTATCCTGGTCACGAACAAATTAGTACAATAAACAATGAAAAATTAAATAATCCTTTTTTACAGGATTGATATAGTGTATAAAAATAAATACATAAGCTATATTACATTAAGGAGTTAAAATGATAAAGGTAAAATTAAACAATTCTAAATTTAATTATGATGTATATCAAATTATTAATTTATTCTACTTATTACCAGAAATCAAATTTGTAGAAGAAGGTTATGATTTTAATATTGAAGTTTCGGAAGATGTAATAAAAATATATTTTAAAGATGAAAGTTATGAGTATATAATTAATAAAAATTATAAAATTAAGGAAGAAGTAAAAAAAGCTGTATTTTTACATTTTTCAAAAAATGCTACTAGTGTGCTTCCTTGGGGTACACTAATAGGAATAAGACCTTCTAAAAGGGCTCTAGAGAGATTACAAGATGGTGCAACTGATGAAACAATCATCGCTGAGTTCAAAGATAAAAATGTTGCAAGAGAGGATAAAGCGAGACTTTGTATTGATGTTGCAAAGTTTGAGCATAACATTGTAAACACAAAGAAAGATAACATAAGTGTTTACATTGGTATGCCATTTTGTCCCACAAGATGTTTATACTGTTCTTTCACCTCAAATCCTATAGATAGTTGTAAAACCGTAGTAGACCCTTATCTTAAGGCTTTGTCACACGAGATTGAGAGTATAAGTGCATACATTAAAGAAAAGCATCTAAATATTGAATGTGTATATTTTGGAGGGGGTACTCCCACTTCTGTAAATAATGAGCAGTTTGAAGGTATAATGGAGTCTATATACCAAGCTTTTATTGTAGGCAATAAAGTTAAGGAATTTACAGTAGAATGTGGAAGACCAGACAGTATAACCGTTGAAAAGTTAAATAGTATGAAAAGTTATGGAGTACATAGAATAAGTATTAATCCTCAGACTATGAATGATGATACGTTAAAATTAATTGGTAGGAATCATTCTGTTGATAGTGTTACCGAAAAATTTAATATGGCTAGAGAACTGGGTTTTGATAATATAAATATGGATTTAATTGTAGGTCTTCCTGGCGAAAAAATTTCACATATGATAAAAACTTGTCATGAAATATCTAAGATTAAACCTGATAGCATTACGATTCATGGCCTCTCCATAAAAAGAGGTTCAAAGCTTCATGAAAGTATGCTCAATAATTATAAGTTTGAAGTTCCGGGTCAAGAAGAATTAAATGAAATGTATAAGCAAACTGTAGATTTATCTAAAAAACTTCATATGGAACCCTATTATATGTACAGACAGAAAAATATGGTGGGTAACATGGAGAACATAGGATATAAAATACCTGGTAAAGAGGGGATATACAATATTCAAATGATTGAGGAAAAGCAAACAATCATTGCACTTGGTGCAGATGCGGTTTGCAAAGTTGTTTTTTTAGAAGAAAACAGGCATGAAAGATTTGCCAATGTTAAAGATGTTAGAGAGTATATAAAACGTATAGATGAAATGGTGGAAAGGAAAATTGCACTACTAGATACTCTGTATAATTAGATGAGATAAAAGGAGGGACAAAATGAATATTCAAGCACCTAAGGGGACTAAGGATATGTTACCCGAAAATGCTTACAAATGGCAGTATGTAGAAAATTTATTTAGGAAGATTTGTTCCGTATATGGTTGCACGGAAATTAGAACACCTATGTTTGAAAATACTGAGCTATTTATAAGAGGAGTAGGGGAAACTACAGATGTGGTACAAAAAGAAATGTACACATTCGAGGATAAGGGTGGAAGAAGTATTACACTTAAACCAGAGGGGACAGCACCTGCAATTAGAGCTTTTATAGAGAATGGTCTTTTTAATGAGGTACAACCTACAAAGTTGTATTATTTTACACCTTGTTTTAGATATGAAAAAATGCAAAAAGGAAGATTTAGGGAGCATCATCAGTTTGGAGTTGAGGTTTGTGGCTCAAAAGAAGCTTCCGTAGATGCTGAGGTAATTAGCCTTGTTATGAGAATATATAGTGAGCTTGGAATAAATGGTGTGCAGCTCAAAATTAACAGTATGGGATGTCCTGACTGTAGAAAAAAATATAATGAAGCATTAAAAATATTTTTAGAGCCTAAACTTGATGAACTTTGTGGTACTTGTGTAAGTAGATTTGAAAAAAATCCACTTAGAATTCTGGATTGCAAAGTTAATAGTTGTAAGGAATTAGTTAGTGGTGCACCAATTATATCGGATTATATATGCGAGGAATGTTCGGCTCACTTTGAAAGTTTGAAGAAATATCTGAGTATTATGGATATAGACTATAAAGTGGATCCACATATAGTAAGAGGACTTGATTACTACACTAAGACTGTATTTGAAGTACATGACAAAACCGGTATTGCGATTTGTGGTGGTGGAAGATATGATAATTTAATTCATGAAATAGGTGGACCGAATTTGCCATCAATGGGTTTTGGTATGGGAATAGAAAGACTGTTAATGTCTCTTGAAGAAAATGATATAGAAATTCCAAAAGAAAATTACATGGAGCTTTATGTTGGTTCAATGCATGAGGAGTCAAAAAATCAAGCAATTAAGATAGTAAATGATTTAAGAGAAAAGGGAATTAAGTGTGAAGGTGATCATATGGAGCGTAGTGTAAAAGCCCAAATGAAATATGCTAATAAAGTAGGAGCATCTTTTACAATTGTTTTAGGCGAGGATGAAATTCAAAGTAGAAATGCTAAAATAAAAAGAATGTCCGACGGACAGCAGTTTGAAATTAACTTAGATAACTTAGAAGAAATTGTTAATATAGTTAAGTATTAAGGTTTTAGGGAGGAATGAAATAAAATGGCAGAAGCATTAGAAGGATTAAAGAGAACTAATATGTGCGGAGATCTTCGAGAAACACACATAGCAAATGAAGTGACAGTTATGGGTTGGGCACAAAGGAAAAGAAACCTAGGCGGCCTTGTTTTTATCGATTTGAGAGACAGAACAGGACTTCTACAATTAGTATTTGGAGAAGAAATAGACAAAGAGGCTTTTATAAAGGCAGATTTAGTAAAATCAGAGTACTGCATTGCAGTAACTGGTGTAATTATTAAAAGGCAAGATCCTAATAATAATATGATTACAGGCCAAGTAGAGCTTCAAGGTAAAAACATCAAGATTTTATCGAAATCAGAAACTCCACCTATCTATATAAAAGAAGATTTAGACGCTTCAGAAAATGTACGTCTAAAATATAGATATCTTGATTTAAGAAGACCTGATATGCAAAAAATCTTTATGATACGTCATAAAACAGCTAAAGTTGTTAGAGACTTTTTAGATCAGAACGGGTTTTTAGAAATAGAAACACCTATGCTTACAAAAAGTACTCCTGAGGGAGCGCGTGATTATTTAGTTCCTAGTAGAAATTATCCTGGAATGTTCTACGCACTTCCACAATCACCACAACTTTTTAAACAATTATTAATGGTATCTGGATATGATAAGTACTACCAAATAGCAAGATGTTTTAGAGATGAAGATTTAAGAGCGAATAGACAACCGGAGTTTACGCAAATAGATATAGAAATGTCCTTTGTTGAGGAAGATGATGTTATAGCAGTAAATGAGGCCTTGATTAAAAAATTATTTAAAGAAGTAGTAAATGAGGATGTTATTCTTCCTATAAAAAGAATAACCTACAAAGAGGCTATGAATAAGTATGGTTCTGACAAACCGGATCTAAGATTTGGAATGGAAATAGTTGATATTACTGAAGAATCACGTGAATGTGAATTTGTGGTATTTATTAATGCCATAGCTAATGGTGGCTCAGTAAGAGCTATAAAAGTAGCAAATTCTGCAGACATGGGTAGAAAGAAATTAGACAAATTAGGTGAATTTGTTAAGACTTATAAAGCAAAAGGTCTCGCATGGATTGCATGTAAAGAAGAGGGAACTAAATCACCTATATCTAAGTTCTTGAATGAGTCGCAAATGCAATCTATCTTAGACAAGGTAGAGGCAAAAACAGGAGACTTAGTACTAATAGTTGCAGATAAAGATAGAGTTGTGTTACAAGCGTTAGGTGCATTAAGATTACAGGTAGCAAAAGAAGTTGAAATTTTAAAAGATAATAAGGAATTTAATTTTGTATGGGTTACACAGTTTCCACTGGTAGATTATAACGAAGAAGAAAATAGATTTATAGCAGCACACCATCCTTTCACAATGCCTATGGATGAGGATTTACAGTATCTAGAATCAGATCCAGGCAGGGTTCGTGCTAAAGCCTACGATATAGTGTTAAACGGTGAAGAGTTAGGTGGAGGCAGTATAAGAATACATGATGCTAATTTGCAAGAAACTATGTTTAAAGTCTTAGGATTTACTCAGGAGAAAGCATGGGAAAGATTTGGATTCTTGCTGGAATCATTTAAATATGGTCCACCACCACACGGCGGACTTGCCTTTGGATTAGACAGAATTGTAATGTTCTTAGCAGGAACTGAAAATATTAAAGATGTAATTGCTTTCCCTAAGAATCAAAACGCTTATTGTCCAATGTCTGAAGCACCAAATGTGGTTGATGATAAACAGCTTCAAGAACTTGGAATTACAAAAACAGACCTAAAGAAATAATACACCAAAAGCATATAGTTTAAATAAAAACAGCATAATAGCTAAGTATTATGTTGTTTTTGCATTTTTATATCTTGATTTGTGTAAAGTAGGATGTTATACTTACAATAGTACCTATACGGGGTACTATAGTCTCTGCCTCTAATATAGCATATGGGAGTGATAAAATGACTGAAGAAAAGGATATGTCAATGGATGATGAACTAGTTCATGACATTCAAATTAGATTAAGAAAAATTGAAGGTCAGGTTAAAGGTATAGAAAAAATGGTGAACAGTGAAACTTGCTGCAAAAATATATTGGTGCAAGTGGCTGCAGTACGCTCTGCTATGACTAAAGTGGGAGGGCTAGTTTTAGAAAGATATACAAAAAATTGCCTTATACATGAAGATGACCCAGTTGAAGAGGAAAAAATTCAAGAGCTTGTTTCAACTTTCCTTATGTTCCTAAAATAAAAAACAAAGAAGTAAATTTGGTGTCAAATTTACTTCTTTGTTTTTTTTAGTTTCATTAAAATTGTACTAATTGAAGACACAAAAACTATACCAATTGCAATTGCACCTGCACTAAATAGAGTTACGACGCCTTTGGATAGAGCAGCATCGAAATTTCCTTTTACTGCCTCAAGAGTTGTATAATACATTCCACCACCAGGAACAAGAGGAATAATTGAACAGATTATAAATATTGTTACAGGATTCTTATAAATTCTTGCCATTAATTCTGAGTAAATACTCCCCACCATTGAAGCGAGAAATAGAGAAAAAATTAAGGATGGTTGTAGTTTTCCTGAGAGAAGATAGGTAAACCAACTTAGACCTCCTCCAATTGACGCTATAATTAAGTTTTTACCTCTTATATTGAAAATCCCTCCAAAACCAAGAGAACTTAAAAGAGCATATAATGAACTTAGAATCATATTAATGCACCTCCAAATAACAATACCCATATTTTGAAAACTATACTTGTGCCTGCAGCTATGGCCATTGCTACAAAAAGTGCTTCTATTGATCTTGATACACCAGCAACTAGATCACCCGCAATAGTATCTCTTATTGCGTTTGTTATGGAAATCCCCGGGACTAATATCATTATAGATCCTATTATAATAGTATCCATATTACCAGTAAAGTTTAAAGATGTAGCTATAAGGGCTATTATGGCAGCCAAAGCACCGCCTAGCATATTTTTTAAAAAACTATTTACCTCAAATTTATCTAAAAATCCTCCTATTAAACTTATAAGAGCTCCAATAAGAAAAGCTACAAAAAAGTCTTTATAACTTCCACCAAAAAGCAAGGTGAAAGATCCAGAACATAAAGCAGAAAAAAATGTTGTTGTGAGTTGAGAATAAGGAGGTATACTATCAATATACTTTATTTTTTTTCTCATATCTTCCATGGATAGTGGATTTAAAACTATTTCCCTGGAGAGATTGTTTATCATAGAAACCTTACGAAGATTTACGGTCCTAGTATTTATTCTTTTAACTAATGAAATGGTCTGATTTTCACTGTTAGTTATAGAAACCATAATAC
>NZ_JBNMNU010000175.1:0-8687 GCF_051278035.1 Clostridium sp. | reverse complement strand
TGACGAAGTCATGGCACCTGCTTCTATATAAAAATTATTTAAAAACCAATAGCAAGTAAAATCTGCCCACAAGTGCTTCCATATTTTACAACAGGCCCGCACCGTTCCTACCTACACTATTTTTAAGTTTATTTTCAAGTTGCTTTTCAGCATCAATCCTTTTAAGGTTTTCTATTTTTATTTCCATGAATTGATCTTTCATTTGTTCATTAGACATATTTCTTACATCCACCTTCATACCTTTATCCATCCTCTCAGGTACAATGTAGTTATTCGAATACTTTGACATACATTTCTTTAATTTCTTTGATTAATGGGTATCTTGGATTAGCACCTGTACATTGGTCATCAAACGCTAATTCACTCATTTCATCGAGTGTTGCATCGAAATCTTCTTTTTTAATTCCTGCTGCACTTATAGTCTTCGGAATCTTTACTGTGTCTTTTAATTGTTGAATAGCTTTAATTAATAAATCTACTTTTTCATCGTCTGTACTTCCACCTAATTGTAGATTTTCAGCAATTATTGCATATCTTCTCTTAGCATTAGGATATTCATATTGTGCGAAGGTCCCTTGCTTTCTTGGGTTTTCTACAGCATTAAATCTTATGGTTTCATTAATTAATAATGCGTTAGCAACGCCATGTGGCACATGATGTTTTGCTCCTAATTTATGTGCCATTGAATGGCATACTCCTAGGAATGCATTCCCAAATGCCATTGCAGCCATTGTTGAAGCATGAGCCATTCCTTCTCTTGCTTTTATGTTTGTTTGACCCTCACTATATGCAAGTGGTAAGTTCTTAAATATTTCTTTTATTGCTTCTAGAGCGAGTCCATCTGTAAAACATGAGGCCATAATTGATACATAAGATTCAATAGCATGAGTTAAAGCATCTATACCTGAAGCTGCTGTAAGTCCTTTTGGCATATTTGTCATAAGTTCTGCATCTACTATTGCCATATTGGGAAGTAACTCATAATCAGCTAGTGGATATTTAGCTCCTGTTTTCTCATCAGTAATTACTGCAAATGGAGTAACTTCTGAACCAGTACCAGCTGTAGTTGGTACTGCAACCATATAACACTTGGAACCCATTACAGGGAATGCATAGACTCTCTTTCTAATATCCATAAATCTCATAGCTAGGTCTTCGAATTTTACTTCTGGATGTTCATATAGTACCCACATTATTTTAGCCGCATCAATCGGTGACCCTCCTCCAATTGACATAATTGTATCTGGTTTAAATGTATTCAATGCTTCAACACCTGCTCTTGCAGTAGCTAGGGTTGGATCTGGTAATACATCTGAGAATACCTTAAACTCTATACCAAGTTCTACTAAAACTCTTGTAGCTCTGTGCACAATTCCAAGATCAACAAGAATCTGATCAGTTACTATAAATACTTTCTTCTTTCCTAACACTTTTAATTCTCTCATAGCGACCTCAAGGCAACCATATTTAAAATAAACTCTTTCAGGAACTTTAAACCAAAGCATATTTTCTCTCCTCTCAGCTACATTCTTAATGTTTAATAGTTGCTTTATTCCAACGTTTTCTGAAACAGAATTCCCCCCCCATGAACCACAACCAAGTGTTAATGAAGGAGTAGTCTTAAAGTTGAATAAGTCACCTATTCCGCCGTGAGATGATGGCATATTGATCATAATTCTTCCTGTTCTCATAAGCGAACTAAACTTAGCTATTCTTTCTTTAGACTTAGTTCTATGAGTCCATAATACGCAGCTGTGCCCATAGCCTCCAAGTACAACAAGTCTTTCTGCCTTAGCTAGTGCTTCATCAAAGGTTTTAACCTTATACATACCAAGTACTGTAGATAATTTTTCATGTGAAAATTCTTCTTCAAGTTCTACTGATTCGATTTCTCCTATAAGAACTTTTGTTTCTTCTGGAACTTTAAATCCTGCCAGGGATGCAATATATGAAGCTGCTCTACCTACCTGTTTAGGATTTAATCTACCATCAACTAATATTACTTTTCTTATTTTTTCTGTTTCGTCTGGTGTAAGGAAATAAGCTCCTCTCTTAGCAAATTCTTTTTTAGCTTCTGCATATATGCTCTCCATAACGATTATAGTCTGTTCAGATGCACATATTGTTCCATAATCAAAATTCTTAGAAAGTAAAATTGAACTTACAGCCATTTTAATATCAGCTGTTTCATCAATAATTGCCGGTGTATTTCCTGAACCAACTCCGACTGCTGGTTTTCCTGATGAATAAGCGGCTTTTACCATTCCTGGACCACCTGTTGCAAGTATCAAATCTGATGATTTCATAACAAGCCCTGAAAGTTCTATTGTAGGCTCATCTACCCATGCTATTATATCTTTAGGTGCGCCTGCCGCCACTGCAGCATCTCTTACTACTTTAATTGCAGCAATAGTACATTTTTTAGCTCCTGGATGCGGAGAGAAAACGATTCCATTTCGGGTTTTTAAAGCTATAAGTGCTTTAAATATTCCTGTAGATGTTGGGTTTGTAGTTGGAACAACTGCTGCTAGAACTCCAATTGGTTCATAGATTTTTGATATGCCTCCAGCCTCATCATGTTCGAAAACTCCAACAGTTTGTGAATCTTTATAAAAATTATATATATATTCTGAAGCATAATGATTTTTTATAACTTTGTCTTCAATAAGTCCCATTCCTGTTTCTTCAACTGCTAATTTTGCTAAAGGAATTCTTTGAACATTTGCTGCAATAGATGCTTCTTTAAATATATGATCTACCTGTTCTTGGGTGAAAGTAGAGTACTTCTTTTGAGCTTCTCTAACCTCCGCCATTCTAATATTTAATTCTTCAACATTTGTAACAATTAGTGTAGTTGTTTTTTTGGCTTCGTAAGCATTCGACACTTTCATAAAAACACCTCGTTCGTAAGATTTAGCTGCTTCAAATAATTTTTTCAACTATAAACTTATATAGAGCAAATATTATGCCAACTTTTTATTATATGAATTCACTGGTACAAGCCAACCTACCTCGGTGGTACTGTATATTTTTTATACTTTTTCCCTTATTTTGGCGTATAAATTTTAAGCACTGTATAATTTTTATACAGTGCTTAAAGTTCATATATATTTATTTGAATTTTACCTTGTTATATTGTACCTTTTTATTTTAGAGTATAACGTGGCCCTAGTTATGCCTAGTTTTTTTGCTATTATTGTCATATTACATTCATCTTGATTCATTGCTTTTATTATTCCATTTTTTTCTAATTCTGCTAAGGTGTAAATTTTTTTATTTTCTATATTTAATGCTTTATTTAAATTATCCTTATCTATAGTATTATTTTTTTCACCATCGTGAAAGACCTTTGTGCTTTCACCGTTTAAGTTTACTATATTTTCAATACAATTTTCTAATTCTCTTATGTTTCCGGGCCAATTATAATTTATCATTTTTTCATATATACTTGCACTCATAATTGTAAGCCTCTTGTTTAATTTATTAGCCTTTATCTTCAAAAGAAAATCAATGAGAATTGGTAAATCCCCTTTTCTTTCTCTAAGTGGTGGAATTTTTATTGGAATAACGCTTAGCCTATAGAACAAATCTTCTCTAAATCTTCCTTTTTCAACTTCTTTCTTTAAATCTTTATATGTTGCAGCAATAATTCTTACATCCACAGGGATTATTTTATCTCCCCCAACTCTAGTTATGTATCCTTCCTGCAAAACTCTCAAAAGACTAACTTGCATTTCAAGTGGCATCTCACCTATTTCGTCTAAAAAGAGTGTACCTCCACTTGAAAGTTCAAACTTACCTGCACATCCTCCTCTTCTAGCTCCTGTAAAAGAACCCTCCTCATAGCCAAACAGTTCACTTTCTATGAGGTTTTTAGAAATAGCTCCACAATTAATAGCAATAAATGTTTTATTACTTCTATCCCCGTAATTATGTATAGATTGAGCCAACAGTTCTTTCCCAGTTCCGCTTTCACCTTGAATAAGAACGGTTGATGGAGAAGAACTTACTGCCTTAGCATCTTCTATTACTTTTTTAATTTCTTGGCTGTCACCAACAATATCCTCAAAATTATAAATTGCTTTACCACTACTATATTGATTTAAAGGTTTAATCACCTCTTTTATTGCCGTAAACACAATAACCATACCTGTAACTTCTTTTTCAACTTCTATTGGATTTGCAGATACATTATATCTAGTTTTTGTTGTTTCATTGCTTAAAGTTACCTCAAAATTATTATAAACATTTCCATTTACAATCTTTTCAAATATATTTATCCAATCAGGTAGGATAGTATCCACTTTTTTACCAACGATATCCTCTTCTTTTATACGTAAAATACTACAGGCTTCTTTATTTATGGTTTCTAAAATCCCATGTTTATTTATCATATATATACCTAAATAAATAGAATCTACTATCCTATTCATGTATTGATAAGTCTCTAGCAACCTATTATTTATATATTCAACATTTATTTGATTTTCAATACATTTCACAGCTGAAACTATAAGGCCAAGTGTATGTTTTTGAACGTTCTCCATGCCGCCAGTTAAATTAAGTAATCCAATTATATTCCCATCTACATCATGAATTGGTGCTGCAGAGCAAGTCCACCTTTGATATGCAGTAATAAAATGTTCTTTTTCAGAAATTTGAATAGGCTCATGTTCTTTTATAGCAATACCCATTGCATTTGTTCCTATACTGTTCTCTGACATAGAAGCACCTACTACCATTTTTAAACTTAGTGCCTCTTTAACTACATCTTCATCTCCTAGAATTTTTAAAATGCAACATTCATTATCAAGTAAAATTATAAAAAAACCAGATCCCTTTAAAAATTCATATAAAGTTACCATAAATCTAGAAGCTATATTTAAAAGCTTTCTATTTTTATTAATTTTATTTTCTAGCTCTTCTAGCTCTAGTATTCTTTTAGGGAATATCATCCCTTTTTCAATACCATAATCTACTGATCTTTTATGCGATTTTTTAATTATTTCTAATCGATTTTTTGAAACTTCTGGTTTTAAGGTTTGTTTTCTAAGTTCAATCTCCAATTGTAAATGCCTCCTTATAGTCAAGTTTATTACTTCCATTAGTTATGCAGTACAACTCACTTAATGATTTAACATTTATTTATATTATTTCGTCATAAAACTATTTTTTCCCTGCATCATTTGTATAATAGCGTTAATATGCCTTGGATTGGTCTTGGTGTTTTCAAAGTTAAAGATGGCTCTGAAGCTGTAAATGCTGTAACCGCAGCGATTAAAAACGGCTATAGAATCATAGATACAGCCTTTGTTTATAAAAATGAAAAAGGTGTTGGTCTAGGAATTAAAGAAGGCCTTAGAGCAACCCGCCTTTCAAGAGAATATTTATTCATAACATCAAAAGTTTGGAATTCAGATCAAGGTTATGATACTACCCTTACAGCTTATGAAGACAGTAGAGTTGGATCAAATCCCGATACTTTCAATTTCTAACGCACTAAATGCTGCTTTTTATTTTCTTATGTTATTCCTAAAAAATAAGATGGATTGTAGAACTTTCAATTATTTATTCTTCATAACAAATAATTGGAGTTCCCTCTTCTATATTATCAAAAATTGTTTTAGCTAAATATATTGGAGCATTTATGCATCCATGGGTTCCCCTTCTCTTATATATCTCGCCTCCAAAAGAATATCTCCAACTTGCATCATGTAATCCTATATTCCCAAAAAAAGGCATCCAATAAGTTACTGGGGCTTCATAACCAGGTCCTGTTAATGTTGCCCCCTTTTGTTTATAATTAAGCATATAAGTTCCAAGAACAGTAGAATGTCCTCTATTGGGATTACCTGTTACTACAGAACCTTGTGTTATGATCTTTCCATTTTTATAAAACCATAGATGCTGTCTTGTTATATTAACTTCTACATAAGTATTACCTATTTCATTTCCCGCCCTATATAAAGCCTTCTGAGTATATATAGGTTCTTTTTCAAATACATTACCAAGTTTTATATTCTCTAATAATGCTGCTGTTTCAGCCTCACGATTAATTTCAAAGCCATAAAGTCCACCGCTGACTTCTACTATTTTCCCTATAGAGGTTTTAAAATTTCTTACTATTCCAACGGTATCATATTTTCTACTCAATTGTTTAACATATTTCATAACTGCTATTTCGCTTATAACCGTTTCTAAATTTTTATCAACACTAAGCCACCCACTTATTATATTTCCATCTAATATTTCCTTTTTACTCCCAAATTTATAAGTGATTTTTGCTTTCACATATTCATTAAGTAAATTCTTAGTTTCAACAGTTTTATCAGAATTCAATGTGTACCTAGGATTTTCATAACAATGATTTTCATTTAAATCTAATTTTCTTATTCCTTTTAATATGCTCATTTCTATATTTTCATATAATTCATCTTTAATTATCTTATTTCCATATACCTCATCAATGACTTTATAGGAACCAAATGCGTACTTAAAGCCTACATTTTGAGGTTCTATAATGTCTGCATTTAAACAATTTAATCTATTTATCTTATTTTCTAATTTATCTTTATTGTAAAAAAACAAATCATCAACATAATATTTTTGCTCCTTTAATAATGAAATTATCCATTTAAAAGAATTTTTCCTGGGATAAACTTTATCAATACTATTTTTTTCATTGTACTCTATTCCTATATCTCGTCCTATTATTTCTTCTACTTCCCCATTTCTTTCTACTAACTGTAGCTTATAATCCTCAACATAATTCCTAATTATATCCTCTATATCTTCCTGTGCTTTTAATGACACATCTACCCCATTTATTACTGTATTAAAAAAGGAATACTTAGAAAAATATAAGGAGGTGAGTAAATATATTAGTAAAATTGAAGCTATAAAAATAATAACATTTCCTGTAGCTTTACTTTTAAAAAGCTTTTTTATATTAACATTCTTCATACATATTTATACCTCTCGTCAAAAATTTAAACACATTAACTAGTTTATAATATGTTTGTATTTTTGATTTTAAAACTAAATATATAGATATTAAGCCTATTATTTCTTAAATATAGGGTAAAATCTTAGAGAAGTAAAATCGCAACTTATTTTTCGTTTTCTTCTTGTGTATCTCTATATTTGTGAATTAATTCCTGCTTAACCATCCAAAGTTCCTGAGATAAATCCACAAAGTATTTATGAGGATTAGAAAACCGCCTAACTTCCTCCCATATTCTATCTACTTGTTTTTTGCAATAAGCTTTTATTTGTTCTATGGTTGGTGATTCATATACACATTTTCCTTTAAGGAAAACTGGTACTTGGAGCTTTTCCGCATAGAAGTTGGTGATTTTTTTCTTCTTCCAAATAGAAACTGGATCAAAGATTGTATAAGGTTCTGTTTCATCTATAACTTCATCCGCCAATGTAATAACATCAGCAATTGCCTTATGTGTACCCTTGTAATATAATCTCCAAGTCATTTTGTATCCTGGATTGATAATTTTATCTTCATTTTCACTTAATTTTATTCTTGGAGAAATCTCTCCATTTTCTTCAACTGCTACTAATTTATAAACACCACCAAAAACTGGTTCCGATTTAGCAGTAACCATTCTTTCACCAACACCAAATATGTCTATTTTAGCGCCTTGATTTAATAAATCCGTTATAATATATTCATCTAAGCTGTTTGAGGCAACTATCTTACAATCTTTAAGCCCTGCGTCATCAAGTATACTTCTTACTTTCTTAGAAAGGTATGAAAGGTCTCCGCTATCAAGTCTAATTGCTTTGAGTCTCATGCCAATTGGCTCTAGAACATTCTTAGAAACTTTAATAGCATTAGGAATACCACTTTTTATAACGTTATAAGTATCAACAAGTAGTGTACATGAATCTGGGTAAGTTTTTGCATATGTTTCAAAAGCCTTATATTCATCTCCAAATAATTGCACCCAAGAATGAGCCATTGTACCAGTTGCAGGAATTCCAAACATTGTTTCCGCCATTACAGTAGCAGTACCAGTTACACCCCCTATATAAGCAGCTCTTGCTCCAATTATAGCTCCGTCAGCGCCATGTGCTCTTCTTGCCCCCAGTTCCAAAACTGGTCTTCCCTGAGAAGCTCTAACAATTCTATTAGCCTTAGTAACTATTAAGCTTTGATGATTCACTGTTAATAGAAGCATTGTTTCAATAAGCTGCGCATCAATTACCTTTGATTTAACCGTTACAAGAGCTTCATTTGGAAATACCGGCGTTCCTTCAGGTATTGCATATACATCTCCAGTAAATTTAAAAGTTAATAAGTATTGTAAAAATTCTTCTGATAAAACCCCTTTGCATCGCAAGTACTCAATATCTTCTTGTGTGAATTTTAGATTCTTAATAAAATCAATAAGTTGCTCTAGTCCCGCTACTATTGAAAAACCTGCCCCATCTGGGTTCTTTCTGTAAAACATATCAAAATACACAATAGTATCTGAAATCCCATTTACAAAGTATCCATTTGACATTGTTAGTTCATAAAAATCCATTAACATTGAAAGATTTCTTCCTTCTTTAAGATTAAAGTCGTTTGTTATTTTTTTCATTTTATTATTCCCCTAAATATTTGAATTATTAAATTGAATATAAAATATGTTGATTGAATAGGTATAAAGTTCCTTTTAATTTTACAC
>NZ_JBNMNU010000174.1:0-8708 GCF_051278035.1 Clostridium sp. | reverse complement strand
AGGGGTATAAAGAACATAACTGTGCCTTACTGAACACTCAATCCCTTATATTGGTAAATCTGAATATATATTGTGGTGTTTTCTGCTTTCGTGACCTGAATATTTTTGTATCATAGTATCCTTTTATTTAAACTAAATTTTTATAAAATAACTTACTTTAAAAAGTTCCTATAATCTCGAGTGTAGGAACTTTTTTGAGCTTAGTTTACTATATCGACCTAAAATACTCAAAAAAATGCGTTTAATATACCTAAGTTCACTTTCCAAAATAAAAACCGGAACTTTTAATTTAAAGATTGGTTTAGTTATTACCATATTTAGGAATTGAGTTTTCAGTACAGGACAGCTATGTTCTTCATACCCCTACAAGTGAATTTGAAAAACTTGATTTACTCAAGAGAACACATCATCCAGAATATGTGTTGCATTTTGACTTATGGATAAATGAAGAAAAGAGTGACCTTACTCTTGTATGCGAGATAGAAGTAGACGAATTTAATAATATTGTAAGATTTGAAATTGATGATATTCATGTGATGTAACTATTGTTTTGTTGGGAATATTCCATTAAAGAAACTGAAGCACTTGATATTTACATAAATGATAAGAAAAATAACAGGTCATTTTAATTTGCCCCTTATAGTTTAAAATAAATGGGGATAGACAAGTATAGTTTGAAAAGTAAAATGAGCATTTAAGCCACTTTGAGTACTATTTAAAATTGCTTAAAACATCACATTACGAACCAGTTGGTCGCAGGTTAGACTCCTATCCGACACATTATAACAAATACAAGTACCTCAGGGCTGGGGTACTTGTTATTTTTTTTACTATTTATTGATTATACCTTGATTGGGGATTATTTAAATTAAATAATTGTAACAGGTGTTGAGTAGTTCGTTTGAAGTATACCGCAGACGAACGTTAACTAATAGCCCTCAAAGTGGCATTATATGGTGGCGAATATACATATAATCAGTTCGTCTAATATATCGACTTTAAACGAACTATTATATATAATTATCTAATGAGGTGTTTATATGAAAACATATTTTTACATTAGAGTATCAAGCAAAGAACAAAATACAATTAGACAAGAGGTAAAAGCTAAAGAAAATGATGTTCCATTGGATCATGTTTATATTGAGAAGGTTAGTGGTAAGAATGTAACAGATAGACCCGTATTAAGTAATATGATGGCTGCACTAAAAAGTGGGGATAAGTTAGTTGTAGATAGTATTAGTAGATTTGCAAGAAATACAAAAGATCTTATAGAATTAATAGAAAAATTGAATAATAAAGGTGTAATATTTGTATCACTTAAAGAAGCAATAGACACTACCACTCCAACAGGCATGTTTATGTTAACTGTATTCGGAGCAGTTGCACAACTTGAACGTGACTACCTAAAAGATAGACAGTTGGAAGGCATAGCAATTGCAGTAACAGCAGGCAAGTACAAAGGACGTAAGCCTATAGAGCATCCTAAACTATGGGAAAGATATTATAAAATGATGCAAGATGGTGATATAAGTGGTGTTGATGTTATGAAAATATTAGATTTAAAGAAAACTACATTTTATAAATTAATTAATCAATATGAAGAGGGTAAATAAAATACCTTCTTTTTTTATTATGGATTAAATATTATGGGTAGGACTAAAAATTTGACTTAAGCGCTCTTAACAACTGCTTAAAAGTACAATATAGAAATGTATGTTAGTATTTACATAGATTACATTTCTATTATTTTTTTAATATTACCAAAAAGTTTAAATTTTATAGTGCTAACAATTAATTGCAAGTAATATTAACCTTTTTAAAACTATTTGAGTCGTTATTACGAATATATAGTTAGAATGGTTAGAAAGTGAGAGTAAGTGATTAAATATGGACAAGCAAAAACGGTGGATAAGACAAATTAAGTTGAAATCGCATGCAGTTGCGTCAAATGATCTTATAAATAAATACTATAAAGAAATGTATGCTTACATATATAAGCAAACATTAAATAAAGAATTGTCTATGGACCTTACGCAGGAAATATTTATAGGTATGCTCCAATCCATAAATAATTACGATGAAGGTAAAGCTACCTTTAGAACTTGGCTGTATAAAATAGCAACAAATAAGCTTATTGATTATTATCGCTCAAGAAATTATAAATACAGTACTATAGTAGCGTCTATTAATGACTACGATTTACATGATACTGAGGACTTTACAGTTAATATTGAGAATAAACAAGAGGCTGAAAAAATTATAAATGTAGTAAATAGATTTGATGCTTCTTCTCAGTTAATTCTTAGACTTAAAATTTTTGCAGAGTACACTTTTTTAGAAATATCAGACGTGCTTAATATAACTGAATCTACAGTAAAAACAAAATACTACTCAATCATTAGAAAAGTTAAGAAAATTGTATGGGAGGATAATAATGGATAAACATGAACCGTATATAGATTTTCCAGATGACAATACAATAAACTCTCAAATAAACACTATAATAGCCAAAGGGCTTAAGCCTCAACAATCATTTAATTCTTATATAAAAAATATGTACAAACAAATTGGTATAAAGAATTTATTTCATGATGTAACGGAACTTGTCTTCGCAGTCTTAATTGTACTATCAATTTTAGTTTTTATAGCTATTAGTTCTAACATTTCAATGAATGTAAATAATGGAGGTATATACTCGTTCATTTTTATGTTCTCACCAGTTTTATATTTTGCTATTTCTTTGGTATCTTTTATAAATACAAAACAAAAGGATACCTATGATATAGAAATGACCTGTAAATATAATGTATATCAGTTAGCTGCCTTTAGAATGCTTGTGTTCAGCGTTTTCTGTATTATTTTTAATGTTTCAGTGCTCTATTTATTGGCTGCAATTTATAAACAAATAAATTTTCTGCAAGCTTTCATGATTTCAGTTACTTCTCTGTTTTTATTTTCAACAATTTTTTTATATATAATTTTTAAAATGCATTCCACATTTACAGTATATTTTGCAATATGTACTTGGGTAATTATAAACTTGGGAGTATCCACATTTAGCAAGGAAATCTATAATATGTTTTTAAATAAGATTCCTATTTATGTATATTTGATTGTAACTTTCGCTTTCTTATGTGCTTATATTTATAATCTTAAAAAACTTATTACTTTTAAAAATACGCAAGGGGTGATTTAACGTGCTACTAGTTAATAATGTTAGTAAGAATTTCGGGAGTTTTTGTGTACTTAAAAATATTAATCTTGAGTTTGAAAATGGTGTTTATGGTTTGCTTGGACCTAATGGTGCTGGGAAAACCACACTTATTAAGATGCTTACTACACTAATTTTTCCTACCAAAGGTGAGATACTATATGATGGGACTGATATAGTAAAACTAGATGAGAAATATCGTGATATATTAGGTTATCTGCCACAAGAATTCGGATATTACAAAAACTATAGTCCTAAAAAATATTTGCTGTATATATCTGCGCTAAAAGGAATTGATAGAAGTAAGGCTAAAAACAGAGTAGGAGAGCTTTTGAAGCTTGTTGGACTTGAATCTGTAGAAACTAAAAAAATGAGAAAGTTTTCTGGAGGAATGATTCAGCGGGTAGGCATAGCTCAAGCAATGTTAAATGATCCTAAAATTCTTATTTTAGATGAGCCTACTGCTGGCCTGGATCCAAAGGAAAGGGTAAGATTTAGAAATCTTCTTACAGAATTATCAAAAGATAGAATAGTTATTCTTTCAACTCATATAGTAACAGATGTTGAATCCATAGCAAATGAAATTATTATGATAAAAGATAATGAGGTACTTTATAAAGATAGCATTAAAAATATTTGCAAAATAATTAAAGGGCTTGTTTATGAAACAGAAATTAAATTTGATGATGCTAAGAGTTTTAGAAAACAATATTTAACACTATCTGAAAAGCAAGAAGATGGAAAGTTAATAGTTAGATTTATTAGTGAAGAATCCATTGATAATGAGTCTACTCCTAGTAATTGGAATGCGGTGCAACCAAACTTAGAGGACACATTTCTCTATATTTACAACGATGAACCCTTAGTAGTGGAGGTATAGAGGTGTGAGTATAAAGTTAAATGAACTTAGAAAGGTGATTACTTCCTCAGTCGTAATTGGATTAATAGCTGTATTTATTGTCTTTAATATTTTTATTATATTTAGTAGTACTTATTATACAAATGAATTAAAGGTGTTAAATAAGATTGTGGACAAATTTGGATATGAGATAAACGACAAAATGATGGATGACTTTGGATTATACTATAACGACCAGTTAAAAAAGTTAAATAGTATAACTTCACAAAAGATGTCTAAGACCTATACGTCTGCTACAATGTTTTTAAATAATTACAATAAAGTTGATATTTACACAAAAGAACAATTGGAATTCTTCAATGAAGTAAAAATTGTTGAGAACTATTATTATAATGCAAAAGACATTGATATAAGCTACAAGGATATTGATATAGCGGAAATGGGAGAGTCTGGAATAGCTATGTACAAGCTTAGTGGTAAGGCTTCTGACACAGTAAGAATACAGTATTCAAAACTATCTAAAAGATTTGATAAATTAAAAGAAAATGGTGAACACAAGAATTTATTTTTCATAGGAAAAGCTTATAAAATGCATACATTGCTCTTTAAAACACTGTTTAGGACTTTCATCTACGAAATAATGATTTTAGTTGTTCTTATTACAGGATATCTGACTAACTATGAGTTTGAAAACAAGACTCAATCTGTAGTATATGCAACAAAGAGAGGAAGGAAGCTTGATACAGATAAATTTTATGTAGCTATATTTTCCAGTATATTGGTTACCACAATCATTATTGCTGTTTCACTGGTGGTATATTTTAGTGTAGTTAGTTATTCTGGACTTTGGGGTGTTCCTATAAGTAGTGGATTCAATTGGGAAGACAATGTACCATATATATCTTGGTGGGATATGTCATTTTTGAAATACTTGTTTTATTGTATTGGGCTTGTTTATGCATGCGAAATACTGTTTACTTGTATTACTTTTATAATATCAAGTTTTATAAAAAACAGCTATATAGTTTTCTTTACCTTTGCCATAATATTTGGAATATTTTTAATTATTCCAGGTGTCATGTTACGTGATAGTAATGCTATTTTTGCAGCTTATTTTACACCTTTTGTACTTATTTCAAATTCGTGTTTGTGGTTTATGGAAAAAGGACCTTTTGCTACTTTTAAGTATTATGAAGTGATTACAATAGCTGTATGGTTAGGAGTTCTGCTAACTATATGTTGGATTTGCACAAGAAGATTTAAAAAACAAAATCTAAATTAGTGAAAGGAAGTATATCATGCGGATAGTTTTTAATGAGATAAAGAAAATTTTTAATTTTAAGATGGTTATTATAATTATGTTTATTAGCTTAATAATGTATTATCTATTCATAAGTTTTGATTTCGAATATTTTCCTAATGGAAGACCAGAAAAGGACAATTATAAAATAAGTATTCAAATGGTAAAGGATTATGGAACCTCTATGGATAAAAAAGAATTTATAAACTTTAAGCAGCTATACAATAACCAGATTCAGGAGGCTAACAAGTATCTTAAGGCTAGGCCAGAGTTTGCAGCCGTAGGGATAACTACATATGAGAAATTTAAAGAAATGGGTAGTGGTGATGAAGAGTTAGATAAATTACACAATAAAGCTTTTTACGAGGATAAGGTAGATATATTCTGGGAGTTAGAGACTAGAGAGTGGTTAATAGAACGATATGAAGGAATTGAACATATAGACTCTAGTTTTAATAAAAATCAAATAGCAAGATATAATGATGTAGTTAAAAATGGTTCTATAACATCTATACTTCCATCGTTTGTTTTTAAAAATTATAATAACTTAATAAAAAATGTGGCAATGCTTATAGTCTTAAATATAATATTTATGATTTCGCCCATTTATATAAAGGATAGTATAAACAAGGTAAATCAACTTCAATATACATCTAAGACAGGAAGAAAAACATTTAAAACTAAAATACTTGCAGCACTAATATCAAGCTTTATAATTATAAGTATACAGCTTGCTTGCTTCTTTATGTTATATTCACATAATAAAGTAGGATTGTTTTTAAATTCTAGTATAAATTCAGTTTTTAACTTTAGTTTTTCTTGGTATAATATTAACTTTGTGCAATATATAGCTCTTACAGTAGCCGCAGTATATGTTTTATGCTTTGCTGTTACTTTAATAGTAACCTTTATTTCAAGGATAGCACCTAATTATATAACACTTATAGGAGTGCAGGTGCCAATAACTTTTATTGTCCTAACTATGTCTTCTAAATACCTTATGGATAGAGTAACAACTATTTGGTTTCCTAAATATTTTCAACCTTTGGCTTATTTCATTTTAGTTTCCATTGGAGTGATACTTATAGCTATTAGGGGGAAAAAAGAAAAAGTAATAGATATTATTAATTGAATAGTTATATATAAGCAATTTATATGTTAAAGAATGTACTGGTCGGTGATTCTTAATTAAGGTAAAATATGTAGTTAAAAATATACTTAGGAAATGCCATACGGACATAGAATTGTGGTACTGCTGAATTAAGAGGAGGAGTGTTTTTGTGAAGTTTGCTCGAGAACTTTGTGCTATAGGCTAAATTATGGGCTTATTTATGATTATATGCCCTATAAGAGTTTTCAAAATGCGAAATGCTATTAGAAGTATTTTCATGATTAATGAATTAGAGGTTATTGATTTTAAAATTTTTATTTACAGACTTGGAGGTATATTTGAAATTCTCATTTTCACACTTTTACTAACACAAACATTCACAACATAGTTTATAAAGGGAAATCGGTGGTGGTACTAAAACTATAAAAAGGAACAATAAATAAAGATTCCGCAACCTTCAGTAAAATGAATTTGTGGTATTTTTTATTGCGCGATCTTCTTTATGGACGACACAAGTAATAAATTCATATCAATAAGATGTAAATTAGATAGGGGGTAGTGCCAATATTTTGGTTCAATATAACCTTTTTTATGTTGAATGATTTTTATTTTATAATGAATGCATAAAAGTAGTGTGTATTCTTAATTAGATAGGTATAAACAAATGCCGTAAAATTTTGGGTTCACGGCATTATATCTTTGAAATATATTTTTAAAGGATTGTAGATCTATTATATAGAATAAGATAATTAAGCAAGTATTTTGTGTCGTGTTCGTATTTTTATGTGAATCTGAAAGGTAGAATTATGAATGTTATAATTATTTGGGGACTTATGGGAGGAGTATTGTTAATTGAAGCCAAAGAATATGTTGATTCATTAAGTGAACAGGAATTAAAATAGGTAAATAATATTCTTAAGTTGCAATGCGACTGTAAAAAACAACGTAACAATTAAAATTAATATAGGGGGAATTGATTTGAAAAGTATAAGTGTTTTAATTAGAGTATGTATATATATTGCAATGACATCTATTATGGCTGTCGTAAACCTAAAGGTTAATAATATTTTATTTGTTATATTATGCGTGTTACTTTATTCTTTTTTTATAGTGGTGTTAATTAGTTGGAGAACCTTTAGTTGTATATGGGTATGTGATGAATGTGGTGAAAGATTCAAAATGACATTGTGGGCGAGTTTTAAGAGTTATTTTACTAGCCTCACAAATCAGTTGTATCATAGACGATTATATTGTCATAAATGCAATGAAAATACATGGTGTAGAGGTACTTTTCAAGAGTAAATATTAAAGTCTCAATATTCATTTAATGTGTCGCAATCGACTAAGGGCGATAGCCCTTTTTAATGCTATTTTCTAGGAGGTTATTTTTACATTAGTCGTTGCCGTACCCCTAGTCTAGCCTTTAGATGATGCTTGGAGAATACCGTTGTTTTTTTCATTTGAAATTTAATACCTAGCATAGTTAATCCGCCCTTCATTTTTTCTTAATATATCCAAAATGGTACTGACTGTTTTATATAAATTACCTTAATCTTAATTCTTCACAAATATCCTTTGTCAATTTTGCTAATGGCCTTTTTCCTAAATCTTCATCACTTATGTAATTTGAAACCACCATTTGTAGCACTTCTTCTCTGCTGCTGAAAAGTTCTGGATATTGAGTATATAACTCCTCTATTCTACTTTCATTATAAATGATTGCTTTTTTAATAAGTTCTCTGACATAATCTTTGTGAAAATTATATAACTTCTCAATATGAAAAGTATCTATTGAATTTATTATTTTCTTTCCCATCTCACTTTCAGGATTTCCAGGTTTAATTTCTATTTTAAAATTATCTGAATTACCTAATAAATAACCTATATCATATCTATCATTATATTTTAATTTTTCCATATTCTCTTTTCTATCTATATCTTCATCCGTATAAAAATCAGTTTTAAACTGAGCATTTCGCCCAAAATTCTCTGTGTAAGGATATATATGTTTCTTATAATAAAAATCATCTGCTATCTTAAACCTTGAGTTACATATCTGACAACTTGGTATAAAATTATATAAAGATAATCCTAAAAAAGGGTACTTATCTTGACTATAAAAATGATCTAAATCTGCTGTAGTTTTTATTCTATTATTGTGAACATAGCTACTTATAAATTCTCTATTACAATAAGGACAAACATTTACACCCATCATAGTTAT
>NZ_JBNMNU010000173.1:0-8910 GCF_051278035.1 Clostridium sp. | reverse complement strand
TAAACCAAACACCTTAATAATTGAAGTTCCTTGAGTTCCCTTAAAAGTAGTTCCAAGACCAGCTATATTATCAGCTGCAATCCTACCTTGTTTATTTGCAGGTCCAGCTAGTGGAATTGCTGATTTTTGTTTGTTCACAAAATCAACTATTTCTATAGCATCACCGACTGCATATACAGAAGGGACAGCTGTTTCCACTTTATCATTTACTATTATATGCCCTTTAGGTCCGAATTCTATTCCACTATCTTTTAGAAAACCAGTATCAGGAAGCACTCCTATTGCTAAAATAACCATATCAGCACTTAGTTTTTTATCACTATTTAAAATTACTTCCACACTATCTTCATTATCTTTAAAAGATTTTACTCCATCGTTTAAAAATATTTCAATACCATTATCTGAAATTTCCTTTTCAACGGTTAAAACTATATTTGTATCTAAAGGGGCCATTATGTGGGGAGCTGCTTCTACTATAGTAACGTCAAGACCTCTTTCTTTTAAGTTTTAAGCCATTTCAATGCCAACATAGCCTCCACCAATAACAACAGCAGAATTAATACCTTTTTTGTCCACAAATGCTTTTATATTATCAGTATCTGGTATATTTCTTAAGGTGAATATTCTTTTACTGTTAATGCCCTCTATATTAGGTTTAATTGCCTTAGAGCCTGGTGATAGGACTATATAATCATAGCTTTCTTCATAAGTGCCTTTTGCCTTACTATTAACTGTTACAGTCTTTTTCTGTGTGTCAATTCCCACTACATCACTGTTATTTCTTACATCTATATTAAATCTGGCTTTCATACTCTCTGCTGTTTGTACTAAAAGGTTATCTCTATCTTTTATTACTTCACCTATATAATAAGGAAGACCACAATTTGCAAAAGAAATATATTCATCTCTTTCAAACATAATTATTTCTGCTGTTTCATCAAGTCGTCTTAGCCTGGCCGCTGTTGAAGCTCCACCAGCTACTCCACCTACAATTAATACTTTTTTATTCATTAAAATCACTCCTCATATTTTTACTATTTAATACTGAAAATCGAATTAATTAATTTCCCCATCCGCTTATCTTTAATTTTGTAATTAATTTCGATACCATTTCTTTTACCCTGAATTATTCCTGCTACTCTTAACTTTTGTAGATGCTGTGATACGGTAGATTGAGGAATCTTTAGACAAGTATGCATGTAACCGACATTACATTCACCATTTTTTAATAGATTTTTTACTATACATATCCTAATTGGATGTGCTAAAACTTTAAGAAGTTCTGCAATGTCGTTGTATTTCATATAATCTGTATCCATAGTTCCTCACCTCCGTATTTAAATTTATTCTGAATATTATCTAGTTAGACTGTATTCCCAAGAACATATCCCTCTATTGAGATGGTAAATGTTTTTAAAAGAACTATTTGCCAAAGTATCCACCGCTCTTGGGCTTCGTCCGCCAGAGGCACAATAAACAAGTACTGGACTATTTTTAAATTTTTCCAGTTCGGAAAGTTTCATAGGAAGAATATTAACGGGAACAAGTTTGGCACCTTGAATATGACCGTTATCGTATTCTTCTTTAGTTCTTACATCTAAGATAACAAAGTCATTATTTTCACTGATAAGTTTATGAGCCTTTGCTGCAGTAACATTATTAATTTTTGAATTAAACATAATTTATAATCTCCTTTTCGAATAATATTTATATTTTTAATACATTTTTGTTCTTATCTATATATCTATATATTACGATATAACAATATAATAACACAAATAAAATAAAAAGCAATAGTAATATCAAAAATTTAAGCATTTATTTTTAATAACTTAACAAAGAAAAAATATAGGGAAGTTATCGGTGTAGAGCTCATTGTATGATTTTTTTTGAAAACACCGCAATATATAATTTTAGCCAACTATATTTTATAATAAAACGGATAAACTATATACTGTACAATATTTATAGAAAATAATTTTAGTATTAGAAGGGAGAATATTTATGAATAAAAACGAAGAAAAAACAGAGAAATCAGAAAAGAGCAGTCATTCTATTGAAATTACAATCCCATTTAATGGAGTTATTTCGGAAGCTAATAAAGGTTCATCCAAAAAGGAACAAATGAGTAATGAATCAGATGAAAGTAATTCTTCTGATGACACTACTTCAAAAAAACTGATAATTAACATAAAATAAAATATTTAAATACCGGTTTTAAACCATCTTATAATATAGGAACGTAAAAGATAATTTATTAAAATACTTTTAATAAATTATCAAAAAAATAACAAGGTGTTCATAATGAACACCTTGTTTAAATGAGATGTGTGAAAATAAAAAAAAATAGCAAGTTTTACATTGCTGTAAAGCTTGCTATATCATTGTTTATGTTTTGGTGACTCCTAGGGGAATTGAACCCCTGATTCCACCGTGAGAGGGTGGTGTCTTAACCTCTTGACCAAGGAGCCGAATTAACACTACGAGATATAGTATATTACTTTGCCTACAATAAGTCAAATAGATATATTAGATAGAAAATCAATCCACTATTATAAATTAAAATACATAAGTCAATATACCGCATTGTAATTTCATATTATTAATAAACACCCAACTTAAAACCTTTTAAGTTGGGTGTTTATTATAATATTTGTAAAATCCTTCTCTTAATTTCATTGAATTTGTCCGATGTAATTATAGACTTATCTCTAATTTTAGGTAAGTCAACGATTATTTCACTTTTTATAGTTGCTGGTTTATCTGATAATAAATATATTCTATCAGATAAGAATACTGCTTCCTCAATATCATGCGTAATAAATATTATGGTAGCTTTTAATTCCTTTGTAATATCTAAAAGCCAATTTTGCATCTTTGTCCTAGTTATTGCATCAAGTGCACCAAAAGGTTCATCCAGTAACATAATATCTGATGATGACATATATGTTCTAAGTAGTGCCGCTCTTTGCTTCATGCCTCCAGAAAGCTGGAAAGGATATTTATACTCGAAACCCTCAAGTCCAAAGGTTTTAAAATGACTAATAACCTCTGACCTTGCTTGTTTTTTAGATTTCCCCTTTATGATAAGTGATAAAGAGGTATTATCTATAATATTTTTCCAAGGAAGAAGTAAATCCTTTTGATGCATATAGCTTACTTTTTTAGTCCTACCGAAGCACTCTTCTCCATCAATTATAATTTCGCCTCCATCTTTGGATAAAAGACCTGATATAATATTAAAAATTGTACTTTTACCACTACCACTTGGTCCAAGCAGACTTATAAATTCATTTTCGTTAGCATGAAAAGATACATCGTCTATAATTTCCATACTACCAAAGGTTTTCTTAATATTTGATACTCTTAGTTTGTCCACACTAGTCTGGTAAATACTCATTTGTAAACGCCTCATTTGCCTTCATATCTTTTTCTATAAGCTTTCTATCTAAAAGAAATTTGGTATAGTTATCCCAAACTGATGTTTTCATTTCACCCCATCTTTTAGCTTCAGCTTTGTACTGATCTTTCATATACTCTTGACTCTCGTAAGCAAGGGCTTCATTTGTTTCAGGTGCATTATTCAATAAAATCTTTGCACTTTCTTTAGGTTTCTCAATACAATATTCATATCCTTTCGTAACTGCTTTTAAAAATTTCTTTGCAGTTTCATGATCTTCCTTTAATTTATTTTCATTAGCTATAATTACTGGGGTATAGTAATCTAAATCACTATTTAATTTTCCAATATCAATATAGTTAATTGGAATATTTTTAAGCTTAGCTTCTATCCCCGTCCATCCATAAAATATCCATTCAAAGTCAATAGCTTTCTTAGTTACAGCAAAAAAATCCTCAGCTCCTGCGTCCACCATTTTTAGTTTTGAAAAATCAGCATTATCACTTTCCATGAGAGCCTTTAATATTGCGTTTTCAGAAGGAGATCCCCATCCTCCATAGGTTTTACCTTCAAAATCCTTTGGAGATTTAATATTTTTTTTCACTGGTGCTGCGAATCCTGAAGTATTATGTTGGATAATTGTAGCTATAGCCTTTATTGGGAGTGGGTCTTTAGCGGTTCTAGCATAAGTTACATCCTCTTGATAGCTTATACCAAAGTCTCCTTTACCTGCAGCAATTAAAGTTGCAGTGCTCCCCTCTGCTGGCTGAATTATTTCCACATCAAGACCTTGCTCTTTAAAATACCCATTGTCTTTTGCTACATATAATCCAGTATGATTAGTGTTTGGGACCCAATCTAAAATGACTGTAACCTTTTTTAAGGGTTCTACCTTATTTTCACTTTTTTCTTTTGTACCACAACCCACAAATACAACGGCAGTCAGCGATAGAGTTAATAATAATGATATTGATTTCTTTAACATGTTGTTACCTCCATATAAAATAATATTAATATACAAATTTAGCTTTTCTTATCTTGTTTATCCCTACTCCAAGGAGTAAAATAATATTGTAACAAATATAATAGCCCAAATAACCCCATACTTAATATCACTATAATTATGATTACAGCGAAAACTTTATCAAGAGCATATGAGTTTTTAGCTCTAATCATATATACCCCAAGCCCCTTATCTCCTCCTAGCCATTCTCCAATAACGGCACCCATAATACTATAGGTTGCTGCTATTCTAAGGCCTGAGAAAAAATTCACTGTAGAAGATGGTAGCTTAACCATAGTAAAAATTTGATATTTGCTAGCTCCCATAGTCTTTAGAAGGTTTACCATATCAGTATCCACCGAATCTAACCCATCAATTAAACTGATAACTATAGGGAAAAAGCATACTAGAACTACAACAATAATCTTAGGTAATATTCCAAATCCAAACCAAATTACAAAAAGAGGTGCTAAGGCAATAATAGGGATAGTTTGAGATACTACTAAAATAGGATATATACACTTTTTTATAAGTTTTACATTATCCATTAATGTAGCTAAAATTATTGCAACAAAAATAGATATTATAAATCCTATAGTGGCAGCATACAAAGTAGCATAAATATGCTTAGTAAGGCTTGGAAATATATCAACTAAGGTTATAATAATGTCTTTAGGCGATGGCAATATGTACTGTGGCACCTTAAGCTTATCTATAGATATTTGCCATATAAAAAGAATTATTAGTTGAAAAGCTATAGGAATAAGCTTATTTTCTATATTTAAATGTTTTTTCATTCATAGTCACGCCTTCAGGTTTATAATCAATTTTCACCATAGAAACAACCCTTGTTGCTCCATGCTCAACACAAATTTCTTGAGCTTTTTTTACTATATCTAAAAGATCATCTAGTTCACCCTCCATAGTAGTTTCCATTGGCCCTACTTCATATTTTACGCCACTAGCTTCAATATACTCTATAACCTTGTCTACCACGGAATAAATTCGTTCCTCAGCTACTACCGGTATTACTTGGATACTTACATTTACAACTGACATTTAAATTCCTCCTTAACCTATTATTTATAAAAACAAACCCTCCGTTCAAAATCGAACGGAGGGTTTTATAAACCTATAATTTCGCATTATTTATATACTGTAAATCCAAACTAAATGCAAATCATATTTTCCCTCCGCTGGCATTACCCAATTCAGGTTATAAGGGTCGAAACGCAACGGTTTCCTCTCAGACAAAAATAATGACTCCCCTAAATTTTAAAATTTAATATATATACATGATACCTATATTTTCTTTCATTGTCAAATCATTATGGAAACCGTTGGATTTCATTCCAAAAATCTCATTAACCTTTCATGTTTTTTTCAAACTTTTTGATATGCTCCTTAAGTTCATCTATCTGTTTTTGTAAATCGGAATTTTTGCCATCAGTATTGCTGTTGGAGTTCTCACTAGTTTGATTTTGTTCTTGCGATTGACTATTTTGAGCCTGAGCGGCAATTATTAAAATACTCTGCCCTACACCTTCTATAAAATTACCTATCACATTTTGTCCATTAATATTAAGTTTAGAGGCAATTATAACGCCAGCAATTGTTGCTAAAGTAGCTAATTCGCTAGGTGTGTATTCTTCTATTTTTTTCATACATTGCCTCTTTATTAAATTGTTATAATGTAATATATTCTTTTAATAGAAAAGTGTAACACAAAATTATTTTACTAATATATGTCATGTAAATAACATTCTTCATATATTACTCATAAAGGGGTGGTATATTTGGATACGTATAGTAACAGAAAATTTGCGGATGCAGTTTTTGAAGGTGGTGGAATTAAAGGTATTGGACTAGTAGGAGCCTTGAAAATATTTGAGAGCAGTGGATACCAGTGGGAAAATGTTTCTGGAACCTCTGCTGGATCAATTGTTGCTTCGCTAGTTGCTGTAGGATACTCTGCCGAAGAAATAAAAAAATTAATGTTGCAGTTAGATTATGCAAAAATTGCTGATAAAAATCATTTTAACATACCTATATTCTCCAATTCTTATAATTTGTTTTTTAAAAAGGGGATTTTTAAAGGTGATTATATAAAAAACTGGATTGATGAAGCTCTGTCTAGTAAACTTAAACTTCCCAAGGGAAGAAAAGTAACCTTTGGAGATTTAATAAAACCAAATGAAAATGGTATTCTTTTAAACGACATTAAGTATAAAAGAAAATACAAACTGCATATTATAGCAACAGACATCAGTAATGGAAAGATGCTAATCCTTCCAGAAGATATCGCGGACTACGGTATAAATCCCGATGACTTAGAAGTGAGTTTAGCCATAAGAATGAGCATATCTATTCCTTATTTTTTTCGACCTGTAAAGCTAGGCAACGTAAATAATAATAAAAAATCCATCATTGTTGATGGCGGCATTTTAAGCAATTATCCCGTTTGGATTTTTGACGTAAAAGGCATTCCACGCTGGCCGACCATTGGTTTTAAACTTGGAGGAAACAAAGAAATACGTGAACATAAAATAACTAATATATTGAATTTTACTAGCTCACTTATTGAAACTATGCTAGAAGCACAGGATGATATTCACATAAGAGATATGGATTATCTCCGTACAGTAAAAATTAACACTCTTGATATTAAAACAACAGATTTCAATATTTCCAATAAAAAAACCATGGAATTATATAGTTCTGGTGAAAATTGCGCAAAAGAGTTCCTTGAAAATTGGGAAACAAATTATAGAAAACATGAAATTCTTAGAAGCAACTTTTATAAATAATACGGACTACTAATAAAAAAATTTTAAGCAACGCTATGTACATTTTTTATGCGTATGTTCTTATTCAACATACGCATAATTTACTGTATCTTATTTTCTTCTCTTAATACTTTTTCAAAAGCTTCAACAACCTTTTCATCATAATGTATTCCACTTAAGTTTTTTAATTCTTTAAAAGCTACTTTGATGTCCATAGCTTTTCTATAACTCCTGTCTGATGTCATAGCATCAAAACTATCTGCAAGGGCTATTATCTTTGCTTCTAATAATATTTCATCACCTTTAAGTCCATTAGGATACCCAGAACCATCTATTCTCTCATGGTGTTGTACTATTATTTGATCTAAGTTTTCCATGAAAGTTCCTTGTGTCATTTTTGCTCCATCAACTGGATGTTTTTTTATTAAATCAAATTCATTGTTTGTAAGTTTTCCTGGCTTATTTAAAATTTCAATTGGTACAAAAACTTTACCAACATCGTGACAAAGCGCGGCAATTATAATATTTTCAAGTCTATCACTAGAAAAACCTAATAGTTCCGCTATTTTAATTGAATAATTTCGCACTCTCAGACCGTGACCATGTGTATATAAATCCTTTTTTTCAACATTTCTAGTCATGCTTGTCAACTCTTTTATGCCTTTACTTAAATAATTAAAAAAAGGTTCCGTGGATAGATATAATAGAGTTACTTCACTAATAGTCTTTAAACATACCGCTTGTTTTAAACCGTGAGCATAAAAATAATCACCTTTGTTAAAAATAATATTCTCACTATAACTTTCAAAGTCAATTGAACCCTCTAAAATATAAAAAAATTCCAAGGTTTCATTTTTGTCACTTGGTTCGATACAAAAAATTTCTTGAGAAACAATTTTTTGTATCATAATTTCAGCTCCATCACCTCTACCTATTAATCTGAGTTCACCAGATTTCTGAGTAACTTTTTCTAAGCAATATTCATTTTTTCCTAAGTAAAAGCCGTCCATTTCTGTCCCCCTTTGAAAATCACATTGAATAGTTTAATCAGATTTTTTTTTATTCATTTGTTATTCTTAAAGGATCAATCAATACAGTTCTACCACCTATTGTAACCTCTACCCACTGACAGTATACTGTTACACCCTCTTTTGCTGCAGCCGCAATAGTTTTTGCTGACATCTTATTAGTTACCTTTAGTAAATTTTCTATTATTTTATCTATTTCCTTTGTATATTTTTTGTCTAGTTTTTGAATTTTTTTATCATTTTTATTTATTACATTATCTTTTCCCTCTTCTAAAATCTTTAAATCCTCATTATAATTGTTAAGCGCTTTCTGTGAAGCATAAACTGCCTTGGCTACTTCCTCATTAATTTGTTTATTAGTTTGTTCAACGTTCATTGTAATTTCATCCATACCTATAGCTTGGACAGAATTGGTTGGAATAATAATAAAACACAACATTAATAAAGCTGTAATAAAAACTGATATTTTTTTCATAAAAACCCTCCTCATAATCATTATTTTAGAATACTACTTTCCGGTACTAATTATCCATAATTAGGTTTAAAACCCCAATTATGTCTAATTTGATTACATCTATTTTAATACTATATTCTATATACACTTTTGAAATTCCTTTATTTTTCCTCGATACACTAAAACAATTATGGATTTTTGTATATTTGACTAATTATTATAATATAAAAAAAAGTGTG
>NZ_JBNMNU010000172.1:0-8927 GCF_051278035.1 Clostridium sp. | reverse complement strand
CTGATAATCAGCATGAGAGCTCCAATTTTTAAGCATAAAATAATCCTCCTAGTAAAACATGTATTTAAGAGGAGGACCGCAAAATTTTACAGACATGTCAAGTGTTTTATGCAAAAAAAGTGGGGGGATCAACAAAAATCAATGATACTAAAAATGAGTAATCACAGGAGCTAAGGAGTTTCAGTGAAAACTCAATATGTAAAAGGGGGGGAGAATTAAATGTCTGAATATAGATTAGACATTGTTGGAGATATTAAGCTAGGTGATTATAGTAATATACATGATTACATGGGAGTAATTGAACAAAGCGATAAGTTTACAATTACATCTAAAATGAAAAATTCTAATGAAGTTGGAATATTGTGCAAGATGTTGGAAAATAATTATTTCAAGATTGTAGAACAAGGGAAAATGAAAAATGGACAGTATTCCATTACATCACAAAAGGAAAGATAAAAAAATTCATTTGAAAATATCTTCAAGGAACAAATTTCGGGATCATTGTATACTAAATTTGTTCCTTATCTTACGTGAAGTACCTTTCACAGTTAAAGGTGAATTTACTGTAAATATTGAAATTATTTACTCATAGTGGTATGTTATAAAGAGAATTTAAAATGCTACAGGAGGGTAATATGGAAAAAGAATTATTCATTAAAAATAGAATGAATTTATCAAGTAAATTAGAGGAAAATTCTATAACATTAATATTTGCAGGTGAAGCACCATATAAATCGGGTGATGAAAAATATTTATTTACTCCAAATAGAAATTTTTACTATTTAACAGGAATTGAGAGAGAGAAAATAATTTTAATGTTAGTAAAAAGAAATGGTAAAGTTGAAGAAACATTATTTATAGAAAAAAATGATTCTGTTATGGCTAGATGGGTAGGGGAAAAAATGCCACCAATAGAGGCAAAAGAAATTTCAGGTATTGAAAACATTGAGTTTATAGATGACTTTGAAAAAAACTTTGGTTCGATTTTAAATAGAGTAGAAATAGATAATTTATATTTGGATCTTGAAAGACAAGAGTTTGATATGTCAAACTGCACGCCACAAAGGTTTGCTAGGAACGTAATGGAAAGATATCCATACATAAAAGTGAAAAATATTTACCAGGGAATAGCTAGTCTTAGACTTATAAAATCAGAAGAAGAAATATGGTTAATTAGAAAAGCTATAGACATTACAGATAATGGGATAAAAGAACTGTTAAAAAATTCGAGAGTTGGTATGAAGGAGTATGAACTTGAGGCATATTTTAATTTTACATTAAAAACTAGTGGAGTAACAGACTTTGCTTTTAAAACTATAGCAGCTAGTGGTAAGAATGCGACAATACTTCATTATGATAAAAATAATAGTGAACTTCAAGATGGTAAACTAATACTATTTGATTTAGGTGCTCAATATAAATACTATAATTCTGATATAAGCCGTACATTTCCAGTCAATGGTAAGTTCACAGATAGGCAAAAACAGGTTTATAATGTAGTATTAAGAGCACAAGAAGCAGTAGAATTAATTGCAAAACCTGGTATACTGTTTTCAGTTTTAAATGAAACCGCTAAAAATGTACTGGCACATGGGTGTATTGAGTTAGGTATTATTAAAGAAGTCAGTGAACTACCAAAATATTACTTCCATGGTGTAAGTCACTATTTGGGGCTTGATACTCATGATGTAGGAAATCGTGACATTGAGTTAAAAAAAGGTATGGTGTTAACTAATGAGCCAGGACTTTATATAGAAGAGGAAAGCATTGGAATTAGAATAGAAGATGACTTACTAATTACAGAAGATGGATGTGAAAATCTTTCAAAGCAAATAATAAAGACAGTAGAAGAAATTGAAGCTTTTATGGAAAAGTAGATTTGCCACGGTATTTATTTTAAGTAGTAATTATATAATTACTACTTATTTTTTAGAGCCAATATTTAGGTTGAGAATGACATATATAAGGAGGATTATAATTTGATAAAAAAATATTTCCTATTGCGGTCCTCATAAAAAATTATTTGCCTTGGACATGGGTTGTGCGTTTTTAGTGGCGTGATCAGATCTTGTATTTCCTATGGTGACTAGAAACATTTTAAATGAGGATTTACCGCAAGGTAATATACGAAAAGTATTTATATTTACAGCAGTACTAGCAATTTTATATTTATTCAAATTACTATTTAATTATATAATAGAATATTGGGGTCATGTTGTAGGCGTGAGAATGCAGTACGAAATGAGAAAAGATATATTTTCTCATCTTCAAACCTTATCTTTTAAGTATTTTGATGATAACAAGACTGGACATATCATGTCTAGAATAATTAATGAGTTAATGGGAATATCAGAACTTGCACATCATGGACCAGAGGATTTATTTATTTCAGCAGTTATGCTTATAGGATCGTTTATTGCACTTTGTACTATAAACGTGCAATAAACGGTAATAGTATTTTCTACTCTTCCTCTCATGGTATGGTTTGCTATGAGCAGAAGAATTAAAATGTCAGAAGCTTTTAGAGCTGTTAGGAAAGAAATCGCAAATGTAAATTCAAGCCTAGAGAATAGTATATCGGGTATAAGAGTTTCTAAATCTTTCACTAATGAAGACTATGAAATGGATAAGTTTGATGAGGGGAACGAACAGTTTAAAGATTCAAGACAGTATGCATATAAGTATATGGCGAAGTTTTCTGCTGGAATAAAATTTTTAGTGGACATGTTGAATGTAATTATTATTGGGTTTGGGGGATATTTTATATATAGGAAGTGGATTGATATACCTGATTTAGGTGCATACTTATTATATATACAATTTTTTATGCAACCAATTCGAAAACTTACCTCCTTTGTTGAACAATATCAATCAGGGATGGCTGGGTTCGAAAGATTTGTAGAACTAATGAATATAAAGCCCGAAATAATTGACAAGGATAATGCGATAGATCTTAAAAATGTAAAGGGAGATATAGAGCTAAAAAATATAACTTTTAGTTATAATGATAAAGCATCTATTCTATTAAATATGAGCCTTAATATACAAGATGGAAAGACTCTAGCAATTGTTGGACCATCAGGTGGAGGTAAAACTACATTGTGTCACTTAATTCCAAGATTTTATGAATTAACTGACGGCGACATTTTAATTGATGTGATAGTATTAAAGACGTAACTTTAAAATCATTAAGACAAAATATTGGCATTGTTCAACAAGATGTATTTTTATTTACAGGAACCATAAAGGAAAATATATTATATGGAAGGCCTGGAGCCACTGATGCTGATGTAATTGAGGCTACATCGGCACTGGATAATGCTACAGAGATATTAATCCAAAAGTCGTTAGAAAACTTATCCAAAGGGAGAACGACACTTGTAGTAGCACATAGGCTTTCTACTATCAGAAATGCACATGAAATTGTAGTAATTACTGACAATGGCATACAGGAAAAAGGCACTCATGATGAGCTAATCAAAATTAATGGAATGTATTCTACTCTCTATAATGCTCAATTCAAGGGTTATATTTCGGATGAGTTAGTATAATTGTTGTTTTTTAGGATCATATATTATAAAACAAAAAGCTTATCTTCTTAAAATAAGAAGATAAGCTTTTTGTTTTATAATAAGATTAACAGAAAATTATGTATAAAAATGTAAAAGAAAACAATAAGAAAAACAATCATTAAACAAGGGGAAAAAAAAGTTTTATAGAATATTAAATATATGGTAAAAAAATACAGTAAATTCGAAGGATAACTACGGTTAATCATAAAATTTTAAGATAAGTTTATAAAAGGGGGAAGGAAATGATTGAAAGAAAGAATAGCATTATAAAGTTATTATATGATACGAGAAGTTTAATAGATATTAACAAAACAGCAGCAATAGATGTGGGGTTAAAGGAGGATGAGGTTATAGGTATTAAATGCTATTCGGACAAGTTCGTAGATAATAATTTCTTTGATTATAAAGTTGCAATATCTATGCTGTATAAAAATAGAAAAGATTAGATAGAAAAAATATAAATAATAAGAATGTTATTCTATGTAAGAAATGGGACTTAAGTGGGTATAATTATAGAAACAATAAAATTATTGCGAGCGAGGTGTTTGAACATGATGTTCAACAAATTTACAGAAAGAGCACAAAAGATATTGGTTTACGCTCAAAAGGAGGCTGAAGAATTAAAACATGGATATGTAGGCACAGAGCATATACTATTAGGAATTTTAAAAGAAGAGGCTGGCGTATGTAAAAAAACACTGAATAATATGAAAATAACTTCAGAAAATGTGAAAAAATTAGTAATAGATTATGAAGGTGAAGGAGACGCTCAAATGCGTAGTACTGAGATACCTTTAACACCAAGAACAAAGAGATTATTAGATTTAAGTCTTTTAGAGGCTAGAAATTTAAATCATAATTATATTAGTCCAGAACATATCTTGTTAGCTTTAATTAGGGATGCAGAAGGAGTAGCATATACAATATTAGTTAATTTAGGGGCAGATTTCAATAAACTTAAAAATGAGATATTAGATAATTGGTGCTCTGAAGACACTCCAAAGGGAAGCATATCAAAAGAAAAAAAACAAAGTAGTACACCAACCTTAGATAATTTTGGTAAGGATTTAACTGAAATGGCGAGAGAAGGTAAACTTGATCCTGTTATAGGAAGAGATAACGAAACTCAAAGGCTCCTAGAAATTTTGTGCAGAAGAATGAAGAACAATCCTTGCCTTATAGGGGAAGCAGGTGTGGGTAAAACAGCAATAGCAGAGGGGCTTGCTCAAAGGATAGCCAACGGTGGTATTCCGGAAAGTTTAAAAAATAAAAGACTTATAACTTTGGATATAGCGTCGATGGTGGCAGGATCTAAATATAGAGGAGAATTTGAGGAAAGACTTAAAAAAGTTATGAAAGAGATACTAGAATCAGGAAATGTCATTATATTTATAGACGAGATACATACCATTATAGGTGCAGGAGGGGCAGAAGGAGCTATTGATGCTTCTAATATATTAAAACCAGCACTTGCAAGGGGAGAAATACAATGTATAGGGGCGACGACTACAGACGAGTACAGAAAGCACATTGAAAGAGATCCAGCATTAGAAAGAAGATTTCAACCGATAACTGTAGGAGAACCAAGTAAAGAGGAAGCAGTTAATATATTAAAAGGACTAAGAGATAAGTATGAAGCACATCATAGAGTTAAAATTACTGATAGTGCAATAGAAGCAGCTGTTAGCTTATCCGATAGATATATATCAGATAGATATTTACCTGATAAAGCAATAGATCTTATTGATGAGGCAGGAGCAAAAGTAAGAATACAAAATTTAACGGTTCCACTGAATCTTAGAGATTTACAAGGCGAAATAGATAAACTATACAAAGAAAAGGCTGATGCTATATCCTTACAGGACTTTGAAAAAGCAGCTAAAATAAGGGATAGTGAAAAAGGGTTAAAGGAAAAACTAGATAACTCTAAAAAAAATTGGAAAACTCAAAATGGAGTGGGTGAGTTAATAGTTTCAGAACTAGAGATTGCGAGTGTAGTATCGAAATGGACTAATATCCCTGTAGAAAAATTAACTCAAAAGGAATCCGAACGCTTACTAAAATTAGAAAAGGTACTTCACAAGAGAGTGATTGGACAATATGAGGCAGTCGAATCGATTTCAAAGGCTGTGAGACGGGCAAGAGTAGGATTAAAGGACCCTAAGAGGCCTATTGGGTCTTTTATATTTTTAGGTCCAACTGGCATAGGTAAAACAGAGTTATCTAAAGCACTAGCAGAGGCAATGTTTGGTGATGAGAATAATATGATAAGAATAGATATGTCAGAATATATGGATAAGCACACAGTTTCTAGGCTTGTGGGTTCACCGCCTGGTTATGTAGGATTTGATGAAGGAGGTCAATTAACAGAAAAGGTGAGACATAGCCCTTATTCTGTCATACTTTTTGATGAAATTGAGAAAGCTCATCCAGACGTAATTAATATTTTGCTACAGATATTGGACGATGGAAGGCTAACAGATGGAAAAGGCAAGACAATAAACTTTAAAAACACATTGATTATAATGACATCTAATGTAGGTGCATCAAAGCTGAAGAAGCAAAAGTCACTAGGCTTTTCTATAAATGGAGATGGAGCTTGCTCAGAATATGAAAAGATGAAGGGAAATATAATAGATGAGTTAAAAGATTCTTTCAAACCAGAATTTCTAAATAGAATAGATGATATTATCGTATTTCATTCATTAGAACAGGAAGATTTATATAAAATAGTGGAAATAATGCTTGAGGTGGTCAAAGAGCGCCTTAAACTGCTCCAAATAAATATTAGCTTTAATGATGAGTCGAAAAAACATTTAGCTAAGGCTGGTCTTAATACTAACTATGGAGCTAGACCTCTGAGAAGAGAGATTACTAAAACTGTAGAAAATGTGCTTTCAGAGGAGATACTTAAAGGTAACATTAATAAAGGAGATAACGTAAGTGTTAGTATGAAAAATGGTGAATTGCTATTTAAGACTTTTTAGTGATTTGTATAATTATTGTTCTTTATGTATATTATAAAGTATATAATTATAAAAATAGAATTCTTTAAAAACCACTTATTAGTGGTTTTTTGACTTAATTATAACACTCGTGGGGGCGGATTTATGGCTAAGATTAAATTATAGGAACAGCTTCACTTAAAGATATTGTAAGGAAAAAGATTAACCTCATTTCAGAGCCACTGATGAGCATTTAACAATATTAACAAAGTAGGGAGAAAAATATGAGAGAAGATAAAAGTAGGGAACTCATGAGCATATTAAAAATAATGGCACCTGGCACTTCACTTAGAGAAGGGCTGGAAAATATTTTAAGAGCTAAAACTGGCGGTCTTATTGTACTCGGAGACTGTAAGGAAATACTGGACGTTGTAGATGGAGGGTTTAAAATAAACTCGGAATATAGTCCATCTTACTTATATGAGCTAGCAAAGATGGATGGAGCTATAATAATAAGTAATGATTTAAAAAAAATATTATATGCTAATACTCAACTTATGCCAAGTCCTGCAATACCGACTTTTGAAACTGGAACAAGGCATAGAACAGCTCAGAGAATAGCTAAGCAAACGGGGTACGTGGTTGTTGCTATATCACAAAGAAGAACTATTATAACTGTATATAAAGATGACATAAAATATGTACTTAGGGATAGTAGTGTGATTTTAGCAAGGGCAAATCAAGCTATTCAGACCTTAGAAAAATATGGCTTCGTTCTTGAACGAGTAGTACGTAATCTAAATCTTTTAGAAGTTCAAGATTTGGCTACTCTATTTGATGTTATAACTGCCCTGCAAAGAACAGAAATGGTTATGCGAATAGTTGGAGAAATTGAAAGGTACATATGTGAACTTGGCAATGAGGGCAGATTAATTTCAATGCAATTAGGTGAGCTAGTAAAAAGCGTAGAAGAGGACGGGATATTATTAATAAGGGATTATTGTCAAAGTGGTATGGATTATACTGGGGTATATATGCAGATAGAAAATATGAGTTCGGAAGAATTGCTGGATTTAGATTATATCTCTAAAATTATTGGATATATAGGTGTTCCATTGGTGGATACTTTAATTTCTCCAAGAGGTTATAGGATACTGAATAAAATATCTAGAATACCAGCAAATGTTATAGAAAATTTAGTTGTGCACTTTAAAGAATTAAAGGCTGTAATGGAAGCTTCTTTTGAGCAACTGGACAGCGTAGAGGGTATTGGCGAAGCAAGGGCTAAGTCCATTAAAAATGGGTTAAGAAGATTAAGAGAGAAATTTATGTTAGACAAACAAATATAACACAAAATAAGTTTCAACTTATTTTGTGTTATATTTGTTATCTCATAGTATATTTACCTAAGGTGCTAATTTCATCATATTCTTTTAAAAGAACGTCATATAAATTAAGGTCTAAAAGGTTACACAGTGAAGTAATATAAAAAAGGTTATTCCCAAGCTCACGTTCTATCACATCTCTACAGTTTTCACAAAGTTTACCCTCTAGATGAGTATCAAGTGAGGCGCTAAACGTATCTAGATCCAAATTATCTATATTTTCAGGAGTAAACTGCTTTTTAGCATCAACTTTGATACACCCACAATTAGTAACTGATTTTACAACAGATCTACTGACCCTTGCTTCAGACTCCTGAAGCTTAGTAATTATATCTAAAATACTTCTATGGCGCAATAATGATTCGTCCACAGAATTTTGAAAATTATCAAATATACAATCTTTCATCAAATTCAACTCCTTATAAAGATTTAATTAACTAACTATCTTAATTATAGGTTTTACATTAGCTTTTTGTCAATAAATTAAGTACAAATTTTAGCTTGTGAATATATAATAAATCAATAAGAGTTTTTTTAATAGGGGGAAGATTATGTTAAATGTTGGTGAAAAAATATTTTTAGCTGATTATGGTGCTGGTTATGTACAGGACATAGATAGCAAAGAATTATTTGATATAAAGAATAATTATATAAATATATTTCTTTTATTAGATAATATGAATTTTATGATTCCACTAGATAAAATTCAAAATTATAAGATAAGGGAACTTTTAAGTGTTTTAGAATTAGAAAATACATTGAATACAATAGGGAATGATTGCGATTATATAGAAAGTAATTGGAATAACAGGTATAGAAGCAACAAGAAAAAAATTCAAAGTGGTAATACTCTAAAACTGTGTGAGGTAATTAGAGATTTATATTATTTAAAGAAAAATAACTTACTCCCACCAGGAGAAGTAAAGATATTAGAAAGGGTTGAGGGTATGATAGCAAGCGAAGTAATGTTAGTTTTAGGACTGAATATGGATAGATCATTAGACAAAATAAGGAATTTAAATTAA
>NZ_JBNMNU010000171.1:0-8938 GCF_051278035.1 Clostridium sp. | reverse complement strand
ACTAGAAGCACCAGTTATTGCAGTTGGTCAAACTACAAAAGAGGTTGTGAGAATGGCTAATTTAGCAAAAGATAATGTAAAGCTTGCTATGACGTGTTTTGTAAATAATGATGAAAAAAAGTTAAAAACTGTTTATGAAAATGAAAAATTAATAAATTTACTTGAAGATGAAATCACTGCATATTTGGTGAAACTTTCCACAACGCAATTGTCTGAACAACAAACTATAATAGTAACTTCTATGTTTAATGTTGTAAATGATATAGAGCGAATAGGCGATCATGCTGAAAACATAGCTGATATGACTAGTGAAAAGCTTCAAAAGAATTTGGACTTTTCTAAAGAGGCTATAGATGAGTTAGATGGAATGTTTAAATACGTAGTAAATGCACTAGAGTTTAGTATAGAAAGTTTTGAGCATAATGATATTAAAAAAGCGGAATCTATAATGGCAATAGAAAATAGGATTGATAGCCTAGAAAAAGAGCTAAGGGCTTCCCATATAAGAAGATTAAATAACCGTGTCTGCAGTGCTACAGTTGGGACGATGTTCTTAGATATTATTAGTAATTTTGAGAGGATAGGAGATCATTCAACCAATATAGCTGAAGTAGTACTATACAAATAAGAGAATTTAATAATTACATAAAAAACAAAACACCAACTAGTTACTTAGTTGGTGTTTCGTTTTATTTTAAAATTGCAGTAAAATTTAGGTATGGCAACGTAACTAAAGTAAATATATAAATAATAATAAATTACCTGTTACTTGAATAAAATTAACAATAGTAATAAATAAAAGGGTGGGTAAGTTGAAATATAGAAATAATAAATTGACAGCTATTGTTGTAGTAATTATTATAGCGATGGCAAGCTTTATAGCTGTAAATATAAGTATTACAAAAGAAACTATGAAAAATAACGAAAGGTTACAGACAAGTGGTAAAAAAATACTTATTGATGCTGGTCATGGAGGAATGGACGGTGGAACAAGTTCCAAAAGTGGTACTGTAGAAAAAAATATTAATTTAAGTATAGCAAAAAAACTTAAAACCAACTTGCAAAATTTGGGCTACGAAGTAGTTATGACAAGAGAGGATGATGCAGGGCTTTATTTAAATAGTGGAACAATAAAATCTAAATATATGGAAGACTTAAGGAATAGGTGTAATTTAAAGCAGTCAAGTAATTGTGATATGTTTGTTAGTATTCATTTAAACTATTTTACTCAGAGTAAATATTATGGCGCACAAGTATGGTATTCTTCGTTTAAGGATAGTGCTTTGCTAGCTGGTATAATACAGAAGAACCTTAAGGAGGATTTAGATTCTAGAAATAAGAGAGTGCAAAAGCCTGCTAAAAATGCTTATAGGATATTGAGAGAAAATGATACTATGCCCAGTGTGATAGTAGAATGTGGATTTATATCAAATTTAGAAGAGGAACAAAAATTAAAATCTGATGAGTATCAAGACAAAATAGCGGATTCTATAAGTAAATCTATAGGGGAGTATTATATTAGTGGAACCATTGAGTGAATAATTTAATATTACCTATTGTAAAAACACATGATAATTTAGTGATATGTGTTTTTATATTGTAATTGGACTTTATATAGCAATTGGACTTTGTATAGGTCCAATACATATTGCATAATTAAAATAAATTAAAGAACGTTCTTTGTTAACTCGTTTCACAGTGTAATATTCTACAAACGAATACTAAAACTATAACTATAAATTAAAAGCCTTATAGAAATATTAATCGAAAACAATGAAAACCTTATCACAACGGGATAAAATGATATTATACGTAAGGATAAGCTAAATAATAGGTGCTAATAGGTTTAAATGAACAAAAACAGTGCTAAACGCCCATTATGCGATATTGAAGTGTAATGGACCATATGGTACTATGTATATAAAGATGGATTAGTCCATTAATCCAATTTGTATAGGGGTGGTTTCTATTAATATCGAATTAGATAAAAAAAGTGGAGTTCCACTTTATATCCAAGTTAGAAAACAGATTAGAAATGAAATAAAAAAAGGGGTTCTTAAGGTTGGAACAAAGATGCCAACAGAACGAGAATTGTCCCAAAGGTTAAAAGTAAGTAGAAATACTGTGAGTGCAGCATACAATGATCTGGAACAAGATGGTTCACTTAAATCTTATCAAGGTAAGGGGACTTTTGTAGTTGAAGAAAATGGAGTCTTAGAAAAACAAGATATAGAAAATAGGATATTGAAATTTGTTGATTTAGGACTAGAGCAAGCATTTGAAACTGGAATGAATCCAGAGGAGTTCTTAGAAATAGTAATTCAAAGGGTAAATGAAAAAAAAGAGATGATGGATAAAATCGAAGCAATATATATAGAATGCAATATAGAACAATCTAGAGTCTTTAGTAAGCAACTTAGTAGCTATAGCAATATGAACGTAGTTGCATTAACTATAACCGAACTAAAACAGATGAGTGAAGAAACGAAAGAAAAAATTGAAACTGCTGAATTTATAATAACTACTTTTAATCATATTAATGAGGTTACAAATTTAACAATAGGTCTTAATAAGGAAATATTAGGGGTTGCTATAACTCCAGATTTACAACCTATAGTTAAAATTGCTAGATATAGTAATGATACAAAATTTGGATTCGTATGTATATCCAAAGAATTTATGACTAAAATAAAAGTGGCATTAGATAAAGCTGGTTTATCTGAAATTCAAATAGAATACTCCAACACTACTGATAATAATGAACTTGCGGATTTAATACAAAAATCGGATGTGATGATAGTATCCCCAGGTAGGTATAAAGATGTTGAAAATGTAAACACAGAGAATAAGGAAATAATAAAATTTTTATATAGTCTGGATGATGGTTCGGTAAAAGCGCTTAAATCAAAGATTATTGAAATAAAGTTTAAAAAATAATGTGCCAAAAAATCATTAGGAGGCTTTTCAAAAATGGGAAAAAAGACTTTAATTCTAGGAGTAATAGGATCAGATTGTCACGCTGTTGGTAATAAGATTTTAGATTATGCTTTAACGGAAGCTGGTTTCAATGTTATAAACATCGGAGTTCTTTCTCCACAAGAAGATTTTATAAATGCAGCTGTAGAAACTAATGCGGACGCTATAATAGTATCTTCACTATACGGACATGGAGAAATCGATTGTAGAGGCATGAGAGATAAATGCGATGAAGCAGGACTAAAAGGTATATTGCTTCTTGTAGGTGGAAATATAGTAGTAGGCAAACAAGATTGGGAAGAAGTTTTCAACAAATTTCGCTCAATGGGATTTGATAAAGTATATCCACCAGGTACAACACTAGAAACAACAATACATGATCTAAAAGAAGAATTAGGTTTATCATAAAAAAATGGGAGTGATATAGGTGGATGCATATTTACTTATAGATTTTGGAAGTACATATACAAAGTTAACGGCAGTAGATATAGAAAAAGAAGAAATAATTGCTACGGCTAAGGATATAACTACAATCGAAGATGACATAATGATAGGTGTTGAAAAGGCCTATTCAAAAATTAAACAAATTTTGAAAGACAAGAATGTTAATTTTATTAATAAATTGGCATGTTCCTCAGCGGCAGGGGGTCTTAAAATGATAGCTATTGGACTAGTTCCAGACTTAACCGCAGAAGCTGCCAAAAGAGCTGCACTTGGAGCTGGTGCTAGAGTATTAAAAGTATATAGCTATGAATTAACACTTTCTGAAATTCAGGAAATTAAAAGTTCGGATTTAGACATTATATTACTTGCAGGTGGAACTAATGGTGGTAACAAGGAATGCATTATACACAATGCGAAAATGTTGGCCCAAAATGATGTTAAATTACCAATAGTAGTAGCAGGTAATAAAGTTGCTACTGATGATATAAGACAAATATTCACTGAGGCCAAAATGTATTTCAGCATTACTGACAATGTAATGCCTAAGTTAAATGAACTAAATGTAGAACCGGCCAGAGAAGAAATTAGAAAAGTCTTTATGGAAAAAATAGTGGAGGCTAAGGGGCTCGGGAATGCAGAGAAGTTTGTAAAAGGTGTTTTAATGCCAACGCCAGCAGCTGTTCTAAAGGCTGCGAGATATCTAAGCGTTGGAAGTGATGAAGAAAGCGGACTAGGTGATTTACTAATTATTGACATTGGAGGGGCTACCACAGATGTACATTCAGTTGCAGATGGTGAACCTACTAAGGCAGGTGTCAATGTTCGTGGCCTCGAAGAGCCTTTTGCTAAAAGAACAGTTGAAGGTGATCTTGGTATGAGGTATTCTGCTGTTTCATTAAGAGAAGCAGCTGGTAGCAGGAAAATGAGGAAATATTTAAACGACTCAGAAAGAAAAATTGACATAGATGAAAATTGTAAATATAGAATAGAAAATGTAATGATGATTCCCGAAACCAGGGAAGAAATTCATTTTGATGAGGCTATGGCAAAAGTAGCAACAGAAATATCTATGGAACGACATGTTGGTACTATTGAAAGTGCATATACCCCTATGGGAGCTATGTATACTCAAACAGGAAAAGATCTAATGGAAGTAAAATATGTTATAGGTACCGGTGGAGTATTGGTACATAGTGACAGTCCAAAAGATATTTTAGAAGCAGGAGCCTTTAACATAGAAAATCCAATGTATTTAAAGCCGCGTGATGCAATGTATTTCATAGATAAAACTTATATATTATCCGCAATGGGTTTATTGTGTGAAGATTATCCAGATAAAGCTGTTAGAATTATGAAAAAGTATTTAGTCAAAGTATAATTACTAGGAGGAATACCAATGGAATTAAGAAATCAAAAATGGACCAATGATGAGTTCTTTGAGGTTAGAAAAGAAGTATTAAACCAATGGCCAACCGGAAAAGAAGTTGATCTAGCAGAAGCTATAGAATATAATAAGAAAATTCCTGATCATAAAAATTTTGCAAAGAAATTAATAAAAGCTAAACAAGAGGGTATAACATTGGCTCAACCAAGAGCAGGTGTTGCATTAATTGATAAGCATATTGAACTTATGAATTTCTTAGAGCAAGTAGGTGGAGCGGATTTACTACCATCTACAATAGATAGTTATACAAGACAAAACAGGTATGATGAATGTGAAATAGGAATTAAGGAAAGTAGAAAGGCCGGAAGATCTCTCCTAAACGGATTTCCAGGAGTTAATCATGGAGTTAAGGGATGTAGAGAAGTTTTTGAAGCAATAAATGTTCCATTAGAGTCAAGACATGGTACTCCAGATGGAAGACTACTCGCTGAAATTACTCATGCTTCAGGTTGGACTTCAAATGAAGGTGGCGGTATTTCTTACAATATACCATATGCTAAAAACGCAACTTTAACAAAAACAATTTTAGATTGGCAATATTGTGATAGGCTTGTTGGATTTTATGAGGAAAATGGAATATCAATAAACAGAGAACCTTTTGGACCATTAACTGGAACATTAGTTCCACCTAGTACCTCAAATGCAATTGCGATAATTGAATCACTACTTGCAGCAGAACAAGGAGTTAAAAACCTAACAGTTGGATATGGTCAATGTGGGAATTTAATACAAGACGTTGCGGCTATCAGAGCTTTAGAAGAACAATGCGACGAATACTTAAAAGCCAGTGGTTATAAAGATGTATATTTAACAACAGTAATGCATCAATGGATGGGAGGATTCCCTGCAGATGAAGCAAAAGCATATGGAGTTATATCTACGGGAGCAGCAACAGCTGCGCTTGCAGGAGCAACAAAAGTAATAGTTAAAACTACACATGAAGCTATTGGAATTCCTACCAAAGAAGCTAATGCACAGGGAATAAAGGCTACAAAGATGACTTTAAACTTATTACAAGGTCAAAAAATGCCTATGTCTCCAGAACTTAAAACAGAGATAGAAGTAATAAAAGCTGAGACTAAGTGCATGATAGACAAGATGTATGAAATAGGTAAAGGCGATCTTGCTATAGGAACAGTTAAAGGCTTTGCTATGGGAATCATTGATGTACCATTTGCACCAAGTAAATATAATGCTGGTAAAATGATGCCTGCAAGAGATAATAATGGAGCAATAAGATACTTGAAATTTGGTAACGTACCATTTACTCAGGAATTAATGAATTTCAACTCTAGAAAACTTGGAGAAAGAGCAAAATATGAAAATAGAGAAGTAAGCTTTCAAATGACTATAGATGATATATTTGCAGTTGGAAAAGGCGTACTTATAGGAAGACCGGAAAAGAAATAATTAAACAATTAAAACAAATCACAAATTTATAAAAGGATAGGTGTATAATATGAAAATTATTGACGTAGTATGTTCAACAGGAAGAACAGGATTTTATTTTGATGACCAAAGAGCTATAAAAGCTGGAGCAGAACATGATGGCTTCGCATATGTTGGTAAACCAGCAACGGAAGGGTTTAAATCCATTAGACAAGCAGGAGAAGCAATATCAGTAATGATTATACTTGAAGATGGTCAAGTAGCTTATGGAGATTGTGCAGCAGTACAATATTCAGGAGCTGGTGGACGTGATCCATTATTCCTTGCAAGTGATTTTATGCCGATTTTAGAAAAAGAAATAATTCCAAAATTAATAGGTAGAGAACTAAACAGCTTTAAAGAAATGGCAGAAGAGTTTGATCATATGTTAGTTAATGGTAAAAGACTTCATACTGCAATGAGATACGGAATAACACAAGCTATATTAGACGCTGTTGCAAAAGCTAAAAAAGTAACTATGGCAGAAGTTGTTCGCGATGAATATAAAACTGGAGTAGATATTAAGAGAATTCCAATCTTCACACAATCAGGTGATGATAGATATAACAGTGCTGACAAAATGATAATCAAAGGCGTAGACGTAATGCCTCATGCACTTATAAATAACGTAGAAGAAAAATTAGGACTTAAGGGAGAAAAATTACTTGCTTATGTGCAGTGGTTAAGCGCTAGAGTAATGAAACTCCGAACTGATGAAAATTATAGCCCAGTATTCCACATAGATGTTTATGGAACTATAGGTCTTGCGTTTCACAATGATGTAAAAGCTATGGGTGATTATATAGCAACGCTTGAAGAAGCTGCTAAGCCTTTCAAATTAAGAATAGAAGGACCAATGGATGTTGAGCATAGAGAAAAACAAGTTGATGCATTAGCTGCACTAACTGCTGAACTTGATAATAGAAAAATAAATGTAGAACTAGTTGCAGATGAGTGGTGTAATACATACGACGACGTAGTATTATTTGCAGATAAAAGATCAGGCCACATGCTTCAAATAAAATCTCCAGATTTAGGTGGAGTTAACAATATAATTGAATCAGTATTATATTGTAAAAAATTAAAAGTAGGAGCATACGTTGGTGGAACATGTAACGAAACTAACAGATCCGCAGAAGTTTGCACAAACATAGCTATGGCTTGTGGAGCGGATCAATGTCTTGCTAAACCAGGAATGGGCGTAGATGAAGGATACATGATAGTAAACAATGAAATGAATAGAGTTGTAGCTTTAGTTAATAGAAAAAAATAAATTTGGGAGGCTACATTAAGGCGGTTTAATTAAACTGCCTTTTCCCATATTAAAATTAAAACTATAAAACGCTTATTTAGAATGTATAAAATAAATATAACTGAAGTTAGTGTGAGGTGATACCATGGAAATAAATAAACCATCCAAAGCTGGAACAATGGAATCTAACGATATATATGTAATGCTTATGCCAAACCCTAAGGGCGGTATTGAAATAAATCTTCAAAGTATCGTTATGAAACAGTTTGGAGAAGAAATACAAAGAGTAATACTAGAAGAATTTAAAGAACTTGGAGTAAAAAATGTTATAGTAACTGCACAAGACAAAGGTGCATTAAACTATACAATAAAAGCTAGAATAGAAACTGCCACAAAAAGGGCTCAGTAAGAGGTGATTAATATGAAAAGGTTAAGAAGAACAATGCTTTTTATGCCTGGAAATAATCCGGGAATGCTTCAGAATGCAGGAATTTTAGGTGCAGACTCAATTATATTAGATTTGGAGGATGCTGTAAGTCTAACAGAGAAGGATAGCGCTAGGATTTTGGTTAGAGAGGCAATGAAAATTGTAGATTACAGTAACTTAGAACTTGTAGTAAGGGTAAACCCATTTACAACTGAATATGCGAAAGAAGATATTGATGTAATAGCAAGGGTGAAACCTGATGCACTAATGATTCCAAAGGCTACAGAAGAGGAACTTATAGCTATAGGTGAAATGCTTGTGAAAATTGAAGTGGAAGAAGGCTTTGATGCGGGAAGTATAAAATTAATTCCTATAGTTGAAACAGCTTATGGACTTGAAAATGTTTATAGCATCATAAAATCCTCGGATAGAGTAGTAGCTGTATTACTTGGAGGAGAAGACTTAACTTCAGATTTAGGAATTGTGAGAACAAAAGAAGGCGAAGAGGTCTTCTATGCAAGAAATAGAGTAGCCACTGCTTGTAGAGCTATGAAGGTTGATTCTATAGACACACCATTTACAGATACTAATGATTTTGAAGGTTTAGAAAAAGACACTAGGAAAGCTAAAAGCTTAGGTCTTACAGGGAAAGCCGCAATAAATCCAAGACAAGTTGAGACAATTCACTCTGTATATGCACCAACGGCGGATGAAATAAAATACGCAAAGAGAGTTCTTGAGTCTATGGAAGAGGCGGAAAGTGAAGGAAAAGGAGTATTCTCCTTAGATGGTAAGATGGTAGATGCACCAGTTATAAATAGAGCTAAAAACACAGTAGAGCTTGCAAAGCTTTTAGGGCTTGCATAAAAGTTTAAAAATTGTTAAAAGTGCTACTTTAGTGGATTAGTTAATTGAGGTGATATTAATGAAAAATATATTAGGAAAAGAAATACCTGAATACATAGAA
>NZ_JBNMNU010000170.1:0-9102 GCF_051278035.1 Clostridium sp. | reverse complement strand
TTTTTACTTACTAAGACCTATGTCATCTAATAATACTTCACCCTCAGTGGTTTTGTTAAATATAAAATTAATATATTCAATATTACTAAGATTGACTTTGGGATTTTTCTCCATAAAATCTTCGAGTGGTATTCTATAACTTTGAAGCCCCATCTCTATTTCATTATCATATGAGTTCTCCAAAAATAACCATTTGGTGAATTTAACCTTTATCGCAGGATTTAAAACTCCAACCTCGCTTAAAGCTACCTCTGAAACCAATCCATTTTTATCTTTAACTTCAATAGTTAAATCGATATTTTCTATATTTTCGCTAAATCCTGTATCAGCCAATGAAAAACTTAATATGCTATTCTTATTTAGCTCCTTCTTAGAGAAATCTTTTGGTAACTCAACCTTATAAGTTGCAAAACTTTTTTTATTTTTTGTTTCAATGCCATTAATATTTTTCCACCTAAGAAATACTCCACTATTGTTTTTTTCTTCCTCATTTCTTAAATGTGCATCTTTCTCCCTCCAGAATGTAAAATGCTCACCTTTAAGTTTTACTCCGGAAGCAGTACCTGTAGTTATATCAACGTCCTCCTCAAAATTTGCTATTGCGTTATAATTTGAATCCTCAAATTTACTAATATATTTTGTATCAGGTAATATATTACTACCATAATTATAATTTTGAAATAATTTAATATAATCCTTTTTATTATAAAGTGTATTTTGTAAAAAGGATGATATATATATCTTCGCAATTTCTCGCTGATCCTCCCCCGCAAGCATTGGCTTTAGATTTAGAAACAGTCCACTAGGTCCACCTATATCGGTATTCCCCCAGGTAGTATTAAACTGCCCATGGTTGGCCCCTTCAATATAGAGTGATGATTTAAAATACTCTTTATCATCAGTAAATGCAACGCGATCATACTGTAAATCCCCATAAAAACTTGATACATCGCCATCCTGGGAACCTTGAAGCACCAAATAATTAACATTTTCAAGTGGTGTTAACTTACCACCTGGCTTGTACTGTCCATCTGTAGGTGCAATAGCTACCACTGACACAATATTAAACCCAAAATCAAAAACTATATCCGCGTCATTTGGATATAAGTCAAGTTTATTAAACGTTGCTGCCGTAGCCACTGCTTCTCCACCTCTTGAATGGCCTACTAATGCTATGTTTTCCATATCTACTTTCTCATAAAAAACATTATCTATGCTTTGGTTCCATTTTTCAAAAACCTCTAAATGTTTGAGAAGCATCCACGCTCTTGCATCATTTTCGTTTCCCATATTTCCACTCCAAGAACCATTCAAAAAATTCTCATCCACAGACACTGCTATAAATCCTTGACTAGCAAGTAATTCTCCTAAATACGCATACCCGCTATCCGAATAATCTTCCATAGCATGATTGCCATGAACTATCATAACTAAGGGGTACGTACCTTTCTCTTTTGGATACCACACTGTACCATTTAAAGGATATTCCCACTCACTAAAACCCCAAAATAATTTTCTCATCTTACCTTTAAATCCTGATATTTCCCCTAGCATTGGAGTAGCATTTACAGTTCCCGTTATTAACTTAGCATCTTCCCCAAATTCAGGCCTTTTATCATCGCCACTTCCATAGGTTAATGAACCTACAGTATATTTGCGGTCTCTTAATGGATTTTCAAAGTCTGAATCACTATTAAAAACTGCTTGTACCCCATTTGATATCTTTATTTCATTTACCTGTTTAAAACTTAAATCTATATTAGTAAATATCCAAATACCTAAGTACACATTAACACCTATACTAATGAGTAAAAAAAATAGAACTCTATTTTTCTTAACACCCTTTTGTCTCAATTTTTTTATATTAATAGCCATGGATGCTTCTACCAGAACAATTAAAACAGTACAAGTGATTGCTTGCCATAGCTCTATAAATAATAAACCTTTAAAAACAATAGTTAATATGAAAACTTCAGAAAGTAAAATAACAGCTGTTTTTTTAGGTGTATGGCGTAGTATCATAAAAATCAATTTAAACAAAGTCATAATTAAAAGTAGTGCAAGTACCCCTATTATTATTAAAATACCAGAATCTATTACTATTCCTAGCCCTGTGTTTACATATCCTCCTATTATGCTGAATACTATTATTGTAGTTATAATTAACGCTAATTTTATAGTACTCGTGTAGTTGTCCAAACTTTCCATACTATCTATTATTCTTTTATTATTTCGATCAAAATTCGTCTTTATAAACCGTTCTATTTTTTTAATCATAGATTCCCTCCTTTGTTTAAGTGATACTTATGAAAAAAACAAACCCCCTCTAAGTTTACATCTATAGAAAGGGTTTGTATTTATTATTTTGTTTAGTAGTTTATTTAAAATTGCTTTTTTTCTTTATAGATAAGAATAATAATCTAATTACTATATTTAAAATAAATTAATGAACTTAAAAACCTCTGATATTTAGTAATCTCAGAGCTAACTTCGCGTCCTCTAAAGAATACCATTGAAATAACTTCCCATAAAAACACCCAACCACCTATGTTAAATCCTTGTTGTATAGTTCCAAGGAATATATTATTACCCACAGTTGTAGTTAAAAAAACCGACACTGCAAGGAGACTAAGTGATGCAATTATATACTTAACTATCTTGTGATAATTTTCTTTTAAAACTTTAATTTCTTGGTGCAAATAAAAAGAATAATAGGTTTTAATTCCTGCAATTAAAGATTCTTCTCTATTTACGTCTTTTCCTTCTTTTGGCAAGTAGAAACATATATCCACTCCATATTTGTCTGGAATTTCTTCAAAACAGTTTTCAAGAAAAATTGCTAAATCTGGATCCATGTCTCTTTTCTTAAAAGGAGCGTGGTCCCAATCATTGAATATATCATTATACTTGTCTAAGGCTACCTGTATAACATAATTTCCGGTAGTAGGATTTTTTTCGTAAATTTTTTGGAGATAATCACTTTTCTTCGCTTTCATGGTTTTTTCCTTCCATTTGCTATTCATGTTCAACAATACATTTTGCATTATATCAACCTTTCACAACCAATTCAGTTATGATTCATTATACACCGATTATTTAGAATAGCCAAGCAGCGCCATTCTAGATAGATAGAGAATTACTGAGACTATTCATGCTATACTCTAGTTTACGTTAAAGTCCACATGTTTAGACTGCTATTTGATAATTTGTGATACTACATACTTTTATTATGTACAAATAACACTATGTTTATTACTTTTATTTATATATATAAATTCAAATACCAATTTAAAATTCTCTCACCATAAATCATTATTAAAAAAGTTGCAATTATAATGGATGGTCCAAAAGGCATTTCTGCTCTACCCTTTTTCTTCTTAAAAACAAGTAAATAACCACCAAGAGCTCCTCCAATTATAAAAGAAAAAAATAGCATTACAAAAGTTAGTTTAAACCCTAAAAACAAACCACAAACTCCGCAAATCTCAACATCACCCCAGCCCATACCCTCTGTTCCAAGAATGAGCTTGGACAATAAAATAATAATAGTTATTAGACCTGCTCCAAGCATACCACCATAAACGTAGGTAAGTACTGGTCCCCCTAGGTAAACGTTAATCCCTAGAAAAATAAGGCCCACCCCTATAGCCATCCAAGTAGTTGTGCTGTATACATCCATAGTGTCATAATCTATCATAGCTATAACCACTAAAAAAGGTATTAGTATTAAAAACTTTAGAAGATTTATATCTAATCCATATTGAAAGTAAGTTAATAAAAAAAGTATTGCTGTTGAAAATTCTACTAGGGCATATCTACTAGATATCTTCTCCTTGCAGCTTCTGCATTTGCCTCCTAAGATGATCCAGCTAATTACTGGTATAAGATCATAAGACTTGATATCATTACCGCAGGAGGTACAATGTGAGGGTGGAAATGCTATGCTTTCTCCTCTTGGAATCCTGTATATGCATACATTTAAAAAGCTTCCGATTAGTAGTCCTAGAATAAATATTGTTATTGGGAAAATGCTTTCCATGAGTGTAACCACCTTATGTTTGGCTTTGTAGTTTTTGGCTCTATTGTTAATTTTAACATATGTTTAGAAATAAGAACATTAAATAATTTAGTGTCCAAAGTCATATGTACTTTGGACACTAAACATTTTAAAATATTTACTTACTCCTTACCTGCATCTGCATCTACAACTGGATAATTCACATCCGGCGTAGGATACAACTTATGTATATCAACTGTAACGAAAACATTGTCCTTATCATCAATTTTAACTAAAAAATTTTCTTCTTTAATTGCCTTAACAACAGGTTCTACTTCAATATAACCCTTTATATCAGTACCTACTTCAGTTGGAATAGTGTATCCTGATGTATCAGTTATACCACCTATAGCAATGAGTGCCTTCGTAGCATCAGCAATAACCTTTGCACTAACAATATCAGCTTTAACTTTAGCATCCTGTTGTATACTACTAAACTTAGGCACCGCAATTGCCGACAACACCCCTATAATTGCAATTACAATTATGAGTTCGATTAGTGTGAATCCTTTTTTTCTTTTAATATTTTTCACCATTTCTAATTCCTCCTCTTATTATGTTTTTTATTTTGACTCCTTACCAGAGCTAATACCTTTTTATAGTTAGAAATTGTGTTCTTAAAGTATGAGAGTTGTCTATTCCATACATAATAAAGCATCAATTATACGAAAAATAGCAAACTAGCTTGATGGGTATATAAAGAATATTAGCCATATTTTATAATAATATACCTCTTCTAATTCTAGATTTCATATCGATTGTGAAATTATTCTCAATTGATTGAGTTAAAATCAAGCTTTATGCTATGTTATTGTATTTAAAAATAATTTTAAAATTTACTTTATAGCACTGGTAGTTGTACAAAAAAAAGAGTGAATTTCAATCCAAAAGGCAGGATAAAATTCACTCTAATCTAAATTATTATGGTAATTTTCTATACAACATTGAATCCATATATTTTATCAATAATCTTACTATCACAGTGGCATGTCATAAGCCTATATGACATGTATAAGTCTCCTGATGCACCTAATAGATTAAATAGGAATATTACACCTCCGAGCGAAGTCGGCAACAACAAGGTGGCAATAGACATTATCGTTACTGGTGCTAGAAGAATAATTAAAAATTTAGTACGTTGTATAGGCAACTCAGAAATTTCCATGGTATATGCATAAATTCCCTTGAACCCATACTTGACCTTACCACCAAAAGCTTTAAATACAAATCCATGAATACCTTCATGTATAATTGATATTGGAACCATTAAAAATAGTGCATATATAAAAAAATTGATTGCTAAGTATTCAGTTGGATAAAATATAAAAGGCCTCAGAAAGAAATTATCCATTATATTGTCTGCGTTACTTCCCAAAAGTTTTACTATTATAAGTGCTATAAAAATACATATTACATGGGTTTTCCACGTAATTTTAAAAGACATGTCAATCACCTCATTTAGAAGTATTGACATGTCTTTGAATTTAAACTATTTTTATGATTCTATGATGTTATTGTAATGATGGTAATTTCACTACATTGATTAGGTGTTTTTCACTTTTTATAATGTTACCTATAGTAATTTTACTACTAATAGGTGCAACAGTTAATCTATTTGCTTTTGCTTTTAATACAAGTATATACGTACTATTACTTGTCTGCAAATTTTCAAAAGTAACAGTATTTCCAGTTACAGTGATATTTCTAATCGGGTTTCTCAAATCTGTACTTGCATATACCTCTACATTTGAAATTGTAATAAATCCATCATTATTCATTTCTAGTTTGAACTTATGATTATTTAAATTTGTGATTTCAACAGCTAAGTTTATATTAAATCCTTTTACTAAGTTAATGTTATTTCTCTCACTAAACTGTTTATTTAGAAATATTCCTGTTTTAATTATAGATCTATCAGCGGTATCAACTGCTGTTACATCAATTGAATTAAACTCCATTTGGGCATTTGCACCATTAACATCTACAAGAGTAATTATAGATTTACCTTCTCCACTTAAAGTATAGTCTCCTATCACTTCGGCACTCAAATGAATTTGAATTTTTACTGGTTGTGCTAAATATATATCTTTTCCGTCTTTTGTAGTTAAATTATACTCTATGTCTGGAATTATCGCAGTAATCTTCTGATCATTAATAACTATATTAGATTCAGATTTTATTTGTATATTTTCAGGATATTCATCTTGTAATTTCACAGTATTTAAATATATCTTTCCCATGAGTGTTCCATCTAAATTCTTGAATGTACTTGTAGGAACTACATCCTCAGCTTGAATAGTATATTCTAATATAAAATCATTATTTATCTCTACTGTGTTTCCGCCAATGACATTCTTTGATAAATTTAGATGTGTCTTCCCTTCAACTGTAAACGGGCCATAGAAACCTTCTCTAGTAATGCTATTATCCTTACCTGTTTTATAAGCAATGTAATAATCATTTGATTCTATAGGGAATTTAACCCCTTGACTTCCAGTAAACGTAGTTGTAGCATATTCTCCTGGTGTAATATTTTTTGATGGATAAAACCACTCTGCCGGAATTCTTGAAGAATCAGATGTTATTGATCCAGTATCACTATATCTAAGTTCAAAATTGGCAGATCCACCCCAATTAAAATACTCTAAATAAATCGGGTAAAATTTATCTGATTTTAAGGAATATTCATTGTTTTCGGTTCCAAACGTTGATGATTGTGGCTGAAACATATCTACAAAAGCTCTAGTTTCTCCATCAACAGTTATATATCCTTTACAACCATCATCAGAAAGAGCTGCAAACTTATAATTCCCATCTGTTGGGACTTTAATATATCCCCAAAATTTGGAAGACTCTTTATAATTTCCACCAATATTCATATTACTCATAAACATTGAATTCGTTACCCACCTACTACCTTCTGTCCCATCACTTTTAATATAATTCTCATAGTCTCCATACTCACTTCGATTTTGTGAATATGTCGCAGCTTTATAAGTTGTAGCATCAAAGGGAGTTTTAAAAACCTCTTCTGGCTTACTCCATTTCCCCACATTTGATAAAAGGTCCATGTGACTAACATCGTAAGCTCTTTGGTTTAAATGTCCTACTTGTTCTAACACAACATCCTCATTAATTGTTTCTTGTGTCAAGTCAATATCATTCCATCCGCTATCGGGCATTTCTGTAGGTACTTCAGTGCCAGCTATAAATTGATATTTAAAAAAGTCCACATCATTTCCTTTAACATTTATGTCAGCAAAAGAATCTCCTTTAAGTTTAATATTTGGTTGTAAGAATTTATTTGTATTTTCAGCAGTTACTTCATAGCTGTCTCTAATCCCTGTGACATCAGAAACACTTATATTAACTTCTGGTGCAATTGAAACAGCTGGCAAAGATCCTAATTCTATATTTATATCACTATTGTCATTTTTCTTATGCATTACACCAGTAATCCAATATTCACCTTTTTTTTCTACTATGTTTGAATCACTACTAGGTATTTTACAACTATAACTTTCTTCTATACCTATAACAGTATCATTTCCATTATTACTAGGAGAAACACTATATGAACCTTTTACACCATATACTGATTCTGTTTGAGAATGATTGGCTTGCTGGTCATTATTTCCTTTACCATGCAATGAATAAACTGTAATTCCGTCTACGCCTTCTCCAAAATCCCTTGTCCCATTACTATTAAAATCACGCCAAACAATTCCACTAATATTATTACTGTGATTCTTTGCAAACACAGGTATATAACCAGACAAGTTAAACAACATAACCATCATCACTAAAATACCTATACCCTTTTTTAAATTATGTTTAAACATTTTTTTACCCCCCTTTAATTTCTAAAATATATATTATTAGTCGTAGTATAATCACTCTTCCCATCCACACCAATAACTTCTGTTTCAAGAATAACCCCCGAACACTCTGCAAATGGCTTCAAAATACTAGCTAATTAACCCCTTTATTTCTCATATAAACCTCATTAACAAATACTTTCTCTATTTTATCTGACTTCATAGTTATTTTTATTCCTATTCCCTTACAATCAGTAAAACTTTCACCTGATGGTAACGGTGTAATCTTTATTGATTTAATACTTTTACAAATTTCTCTATTAACCGCTCCCTCTGTGCCTTTCATATATTTGAGAACTCCACTATCCATTTCAAAATTCGAATTATATTCTGTTTCATCACTGTCTTGTTTTATCACTGATAATTTTGTAATTTCAGTTTCACTACTAGAATTAAGGACAACGTCGCTACCATCAATTTTTTTAACTTCAGCAACCCCATATCCTTCAATAATATTATCAACCATAAAGTTAATTGCTTTTTCTCCTTGTGACTGCAATTCTAAATCTTTATTTACTGAATTTAATGTGTTATAGTTTGTAAAAAAGAAAGTACTAATTACAGAGAGAACTATGGCTGATATTGCCATTGCTATTATTAATTCAATAAGAGTTATACCTTTTTTATTAACTGTCATGATATTCTCTCCTCTCTGTATTCTTATAACTCCATTTTAAAATGGAGTATCCAACTTCTAACGTTAAGTTACTTAATCAGTTCCCATTTTTTACGATTAATTAATTTGAATTCAATATCCGTATTACTATTACTATTACTGCTATCATACACTTTTGCAAATAAATAGCTACTAACATTATCTCTAGCATACTCTCCAACATCACTAAAAGTGTCTTTAAATAATTGATAATTGTTTAAAGCAAAACCTTCTAAATATACTTTATCATAAACTATATTCTTTTCACCAACTCCTTCAAAGGTTAAATCTCCATTACATATTATTGTTCCTTTAAATTTTTTTAGCTCTCCTGATATGATAATATTTCCATTTGTTATTATAACGCCTTTATACACATTTTCACGTGTCAAATCAACGACCGTAGCATTTCCAGGTATAGTACCAGCATTTTTTCCTTTTAATACATAAGTGCTATTTTGATCTTTATCCAATATAATAACTTCATTGTTATTAACTTCATTTCTTGTAGT
>NZ_JBNMNU010000169.1:0-9149 GCF_051278035.1 Clostridium sp. | reverse complement strand
TTTGAAGTTTTGTCGGTGCATTTAGATTCTTTTGCACCAGTATAAAAACTAATAGCAAATAGTGCTGCTGTTTTCCCAGATATAACTTTTATATATTTTTTGAGATTTGTCTTTTTTACATATCTGATATTATGTTGTATTATTTCACCCATACATATCTTAGATATGGCCTTTGAAATGTCTTTTAGGTTCTCTGTGGAATAATTATATGATGCTAGCATTATAAAACATTGGCAAAACAGAAAATCTCCAATATACACTGCATATTCTTTACTATATTTGTGTTGCACCGTTTCTACGCCCCGCCTAAGTTTAGATTCATCTACAACATCATCATGAACGAGCGTAGCCATATGCATCATTTCTATGGCCGCTGCTAGATTATGCATTTTATCCTTGTCATACTCTCCAAATTTTGATGCCAGCAGTAAAAAAGCAGGTCTTAACATCTTTCCCTCTGCGTTAACTAGTGGAGAAATAGCTTCATCAAACTCTTTTTCACTGGATTTCACGTTATCTACAATTATTCTTTTTATATCTTGTAACTCTTCTGTAATATGAGGGTAACTTTCCCATAATTTACTCATTTTATCACCTATGTCCAATTATTTTTGAAGTTTTAATGGTGTGAAGGTAATCACTACTAATTAAATATTCCACTATAATATCAAATGTCCTTTTAAATATTTTTAAAAGGACATTTGTTTTTTAAAAATTCAATTTTAACATATGTTTATTAATCAACATATAGATAAGATTTTTTAACCCATCCTATCTTCTTCCAGTATTTCTTTAAAATTGGTAGTACATAATAATCCATACCAAAAGTACTTCCTGATCCACCAATAAGAGCTACTCCAGCGGCTAAGTACCATAACATCTCAGTAGGAGCCATTCCTGAAGTCCATATCATCATACCCATAGCAATTGATGTAAGTGAAGCAATTGCACTGAATAGTCCAACTATCAGTAATAATCCTACCACTATTTCTGCAAGTACCATACCTGTTTGGAAAACTGTAGCTAAACCTGTATATCCACCGTCTCCTGTATAGAAGAAAGTATCCATAGACCATTTAACTATTTTTTCAATAAACTCTGGCACCGGTAAAGATACCACCGCCGCTGCCGTAGCATCTGCTGCGCCTTCAACTGCCTCTGTTGCAGCACTTGCTCCATCAACTATAGGAGCGGGTATCAAGAAAATTTTTGTAGGATCCGCTAATATTTTAGGTAATTTCGCAAGTCCTTCAGATAGCCACATGTAACCAACGAACATTCTTAGTGGTACAAGCCAAAAATTTGGAGATGCCTTTGAAAAATAACCACCCACAAGACTCCTATTGTCTTTAACATGGAAAATTTCATGCATTAAGTATGACCAAGCTTTATTAAATCCAGCAACCTGAATGAAATATACAAGGTTTATAAAGTGTTTAACAAATAATGCAAAGAATCCAGATAAACCAAAGAAATTAGTTCCTGCTCCAACGTTTGCTACACCATATTTACCACCTATACATACCATTACACCATGGAACGAAGGTTTATAGGATTTCTTTTCTTTGCTGCCGTTTATATCGCTATGAATATTATGTGCAATTATAGGGGCAGATTGTTCTGCGTTTTCAACCATCTGAGGAATTGGTCTTTCCTCACCTTCAGGAATGAAGAAAATATTATCACCAACAATATATACATTTTCATATTGTTGAGATTGCAACTTATCGTTGGTAACTATTCTTTTTCTTCCCTTTTGTTCAATATCCATTTTGCCTACAATGTCAGAGCCTTCAACACCAGCTGCCCATATTACTGTGTCGGCATTAATGGTACCCTTGTCTCCCATTGTAACAGAGTGCTCTGTTACTTCTGTAATACCAGAACCAGTAATAATTTGAACATCTAATTTAACAAGCCTTCTTTTAGCTTTTTCAATTAACTTATCTGGTAAGTTTGGTAGAATTTTAGGTAGTGCATCTACTACATATAACTTTACCTCTTCTTTGTCTATATAGAAATCTTCACATAGTCTGTCCTTCCACTCAGCAAGTTCACCTATCATTTCAACCCCTGTGAACCCACCGCCAACTACAACAAAAGTTAACATGTTTTGTCTTTTTTGTTTATCTGTTTCTTTTACCGCTTTTCTAAACATTTTAAGAATATGCTCTTTTAACTCTACAGCATCTTCATATGACCATAATTTACGTGCATATTCCTCTGCCCCTTTTGTCCCAAAGTAAGTAGGCTGACACCCAGTACCGATAACCAAGTAATCATATTCATACTTATTACTATCAGATTTCAATACATTGTTTTTAAAATCTAAATCAGTTATTTCATCTAATACAACCTCTACTTTTCTTTTGGCAAATATTTTCTTTAGGTCTATTCTAATTGAATCCTCTGAAACTCTTCCTGCTGCAACTTCATGAAGCTCAGTAAGTAAAGTATGATACGGCTTTCTGTCAATAAGGGTAATTTCTACATTAGTGTCCTTTTTAAATTTCTTAGCTAGGTCTTTCGCTGTTAATACTCCACCATACCCCCCGCCAAGTACTACAATTCTTTTTTTATCACTCATATTACATCTCCCTAAGTTTATTAATTATTCATGGAATTATTTTCATAAGAATAATAGTTATAAACTACTAAACTATATTATCATTAAAAACATTATCTTTAATGAATCAAATACGTTGTTAACATTTCATTTAATATTACTTTTTTCACTATCTTAGTTAAAATTTTATCACAATTTCTTAAATTATTCATCATAATAAGCTATTTGGTCATATATATTACATTTTGTTAATTTAGTTCATGAAAATACTTTTTATATTATTACCTACAATTGTTAATATTTATTTACAACATACCAGGTAAGTGTTATAATCACTGCGTTGTTTACATTTCATTACAGTACTTTATAAAAAGTATATCTTATATTTCACTTTCTTTCAGATTCTTAATCTATTGTTAATAAAAACTTAAATTAATATAGATAAATCGCTATTGGAGGTACATAATGAAAAAAAAATTTTTAGTATTTGTATTAGTATTAATGGTCTCAATAAGTATATTTGGGTGTTCCAATAAGAAAGAAGAAACAGGTTCTGAATCAATTAAAACTCTAACTATTGGTGTTATGCCAGATGTAGACTCTCTTCCATTTATTATAGCTCAGCACAATGAGTATTTTAAAGAAGAAGGTATTCAGGTTAAAATAGAGCACTTTAAAAGTGCAGCCGACAGGGATACCGCCCTTCAAACTGGAAAAATAGATGGTGCAATATCTGATATGCTTGCCGTAGTGTTTTTCAATGATAGTGATTTTGACGTTAAAATCACCTCAAAAACGGATGGTAGCTTTAAACTTATTTCCGGAAAAGATTCTGGCATTGCTGAAATAGAACAATCTATAGGAAAATCTATAGGAATTTCTAAAAATACTATTATAGAATACTTAACAGATAGAATTATGCAAGCTTCCAATATAGACATAACCTCACCAAAAAAAGTCTCAATACCAAAGATACCTACTAGACTTGAGATGCTAAATAATGGTAGATTGGATATGGCTACATTACCGGAACCTCTCGCAAGTGCTGCAATATCTACTGGTGGTAAGCTTGTAAGTAGTTCTGAAAAACTCGGCATAAATCCCGGTGTAATGTTGTTTACAACGGATGCAATAAACTCAAAACCTGAAGAGATAAAATCGCTTTACAAAGCTTATAATAAATCCATTAAATTCTTAAAAGAAGAAAAAACAGAAAGCTATATTGATTTCGTAATTGAAGAGGCTGGTTTTCCCGAAACTGTAAAAAAAACCTTGACTCTTCCAGATTATTCAGTGGCTTCTATGCCCTCTGAAAAAGAGCTAGAAGAAGTTTTAATCTGGCTTAAATCTAAAGATTTAACTACTAATGATTATAAATTACAAGATGTATCAAATAATTCATTTATAAAATAACTGCTTATTTATTAAATAATGCACCATAGATTAAAATATGACCTCTTTCTAACTATGGATGGAAAGAGGTCATATCATTAGTTAGATTAATTAATGATCCTTTTGTATCATTTTTATAATTAGACCAGTTAAAGATTCTTTCTCTTTTTTATTTGCAACTTCGAAGAGTTCCTTTAAAAGACGTTGTTCCCTATTTTCCGGGTCCACGTTAGAGGATAGAAAGTCTCCTATTTTTGAACCCAGGTTTGTTATTGTATCCTCTGATAGACCTACTTTTTTACCCACAGATATCGCATTATATAATGTTTTCTTCCATTTATCAAAGTCTTCAATTAATTTATTGTCTAAATCCATTTTTACACCTCCACATGTTATATAATTATTATTAACATAAAAGAAGAAAAATATTATTCGCATTAAATATAAAGAAAGGACGTTTTTATATGAGTAGATATTTTAATGATAAAGAAGTAGAATTATTAGCTCCAGCAGGAACCTTTGAAATATTTGAAAAGGTTATATGCAGTGGTGCCGATGCTGTATATTTTGGTGGCAAGAAATTAAATATGCGTATGCATAGAAAAGACTATAATTTATACAATGATGAAATAGAAAAGGCCATTGCTATTGCACATTCCCTAAGCAAAAAAGTTTATATAACAGTAAATAATCTTTTAAGTCAGGATGATTTAAAAGATGCGGAGGAATATCTAAGATTCTTAGATAAAGTCCAGCCAGATGCACTAATTATTCAAGATTTTGCTATACTAGAATTAATCAATAGTTTAGATTTAAATTTAACTCTCCATTCATCGGTTATGATGAATGTCCATAATTTAGAAACTATTAAAGCTCTGAGGCAGAGTGGAATTACTAGAGTTGTTGCCTCTCGGGACATGGATTTACGATCCATAAAAAACTTACATAACCAAACCCCTATGGAATTCGAATATTTTGCTCATGGAGATATGTGCATTGCCCATGGTGCTCAATGTCTATATAGTGGCATGCTGTTCGGAAAAAGTAGTAATAGAGGGCTTTGCATGAAGCCTTGCCGCTGGCATTTTACAATGAAAAAAGATGGCCTAGTTTATCCTACAGAATATCCAATGGCTGTTAAAGATATGTATATGTATGAGCATCTGCCTGAAATGATTGAGGCTGGTATCTTATCCTTTAAAATAGAAGGTAGAATGAAGGATGCAGATTATCTAGTTACCATGATTAACTATTACAGTGATGCTATAGATAGATATATAGAGGATCCTATTTGCTATGATAGAAAAAAAGCTGCAAAAAATATTTATGAAACTCGAAAAAGAGACATATCTACTGGCCGTGCCTTTGGCAAACCAGGGCTCTCAAATATTAATAGACGTTATGAAGGAACTGGAATATTTTATAGTCACGGTAAAGTTTTCAGTAAGCCTGTAGAGGAAACTGAAATTAGCAAAGAAAGAATATCAGAAATAAAAACGCTTTTAAAGGGAGATATTTCTATAGCTCGCGTACCTAAGTTAAGTGTTAAGGTAAATTCCTACGCGCAAGCTAGAGTTGCAATTGAGGAAGGTGTAGACCGAATTTATTTATCTGGAGAAGTTTTTCAGCCAAATCATCCCTTTTGTAAAAGTGAAATACTAGAATTAACCAAAGACAAAAGAAATACAAAGGTATATCTAGGATTTCCAAGAATGATGCTTGAAGAAGATTTTTCAAAATATAATCAACTGCTTAAGGGAAATAATTTAGGTCTTGATGGCTTAGTTGTAACAAATTTAGGTGCTATCAATAAATTTAAATCTCTAGGACTTGAGCTTATTGGTGATTACTCACTAAACATTTATAATCACTCTGCTGCAAATTTTTATGAAAAGCAAGGTTTATCTATTGCAACTCTTTCTGTAGAAACTCCATTACTAGATGCTAAAGAAGCTATTACTAAATCCTCAATCCCTATTGAAATAATAGTTCATGGATCACCAGTAGTTATGTATATGGATCATAATTTATATGAGAATATTAAAATCTCAGAACCTATAGGCCAGGCGGATAATTCTAACGTTCCTAACAATGTACTAGTTTTAGTTGATGAAAAAAATCATGAACACCCAGTTTACATTGATAACAATGGCAGGAATCATATGACGCTTTATAAAGAGCTTTGTTATCTTCCATTTTTGAAAGAACTTAATGATATTGGCGTAAATAATTTTAGAATCGAGGCCTGTCATTACGATACTGATAACCTACGAAAAATTTTGTATATTTACAGAAAAGCCATTGATGATTTAACTGTATGTGAAGATTTATTCCATTCGCTAGATCAGGGTACTTGTGGATTTACTCTTGGGACTTTTCAATTCAATTAATCTAGGAGGCAACATAATGTTTAAATATATAGGACCAGAAAAAATAATTCAAAAGAAAAAAGAATTTCTTTTTCCTTGCTCACATCATTTTTATAAAAGACCCCCTCAAATTGTTAGGGGAGAAATGCAGTATTTATTTGACTCAGAAGGCAAAAAATATCTTGATTTTTTTGCAGGTGTTTCTGTTATTAATTGCGGTCACTGTAACCCTGAAATTTCAGCTGCAACAATAGATCAAATGAAAACTCTTCAACATACAAGTATTATATATTTAACTGAGCCAATAGTTACTCTTGCTGAAAAACTTTCATATGTTTTACCTGGAGATATTGTACATTCTTTCTTCTGCTGTACTGGCTCAGAGGCTAATGAAGGTGCTCTTTTACTTGCTAGACTTTATACAGGAAGAAATGAGTTTATTTCTTTAAATAATAGCCTACATGGTAGAACTTATTTAACTATGAGTGTTACGGGACTCCCTATGTGGAGAGCAGACCCTATGCTATCTGATTGTGTTACCTTTGTTCCTAATTCTTATAACAGTGATAAAACTCTTGAAGAAGCAGCTAAAGAATCCTTTGAAGCTATAGAAAAGGTGATTGAGAATAAAAAACCGGGCACAATTGCAGCTTTAATTGCAGAACCTATACAAGGTAATGGAGGCATTATAACTCCACCTAAATGGTACTTCAAAAAAATAAAAACACTGCTTTCAAAACATGGTATATTACTTATCATAGATGAAATTCAAACAGGATTTGCTAGAACGGGCAAGATGTTTGCCATAGAGCATTACGATGTAGTTCCAGATATAATTACAGTGGCAAAAGCTCTTGGAAACGGGACCCCTATATCAGCCTTCTGCACAAATGATAAAATTGCTACTGCGTTTACAAAAGCTTCTGCCTCTACCTTAGGTGGAAATCCAGTAGCATCAAGCACCGCCATAGCTGTGCTTGACTACATCAAAAATAATGATTTATGTTCGAGCGTAGAGAATTTAGGAGTCAAATTAAAAGATGGCCTTCTTAAGCTTAAGGAAAAGTACCCATTAATTTATGATGTTAGAGGTATAGGCCTTATGTTAGGTGCAGAGCTAGTACGCGAAAATGGTGAACCTGCCTGCGAGGAAACTGACTTTATATTAGAGATATTAAAAGATGAAGGTATTCTTTTAGGTAAAAATGGACCTGGTAGAAATGTTCTAGCTTTCCAGCCACCTCTTGTTATAATAGAAAATGATGTGGAATTAGTTCTTAACAAATTGGATTTAGCTCTTAATAAGCTGATAAATTAAGTACAAAAATGGATATAAAAGAAACCTCTACAATATTTTACTTGTAGAGGTTTCTTTTAATTATATATTATGAATTAACAACTTCCTTTGTATCTCTTGCTATCATTAATTCCTCATTGGTAGGAATTACAAATACTTTTACTGTTGAATCTGCTGTACTTATTTCCGCAGCTTTACCTATAACATTATTCTTTTCCACATCTATTTTAACTCCTAAAAACTCTAATCCTGCGCAACAAGCTTCCCTAGCTTTAACTGAGTTTTCCCCAACGCCAGCCGTAAATATGATGCAATCCACGCCACTTAAAGCACCAGCATAAGCACAGATAAATTTTTTAACTTCATAGTGAAAAACATCCAAAGCCAGTTGTGCTCTATTATTGTTCTTAGCTGCATCCCAAATATCTCTAAAATCACTGCTTATTCCAGAAATACCTAAAACTCCAGATTTTTTATTCATTAAATCAGTTACTTCTTGTGGTGATAAATTTAGTTCTTGCATTAAAAAGGTTATAATTGATGGGTCTATATTCCCTGATCTTGTTCCCATAGCAATACCTGCAAGAGGTGTAAATCCCATACTCGTATCAATAGATTTACCATTTTTAATTGCATCAATACTTGCTCCATTTCCTAAATGACAAGAAATAATTTTCAAATCTTTTATATCTTTATTCATCATCTCTGCAGCCACTTGAGAAACATATTTATGAGAAGTTCCGTGGAATCCATATTTTCTTATCCTGAGATCTTCATATAATTCATATGGCAGTGGATAAATATATGCATACTCTGGCATAGTTTGATGAAATGCTGTATCAAATACTGCCACCATTGGGGTACTTGGCATAAGTTCGTTGCAACAATTAATTCCAGTAATATTTGCTGGATTATGAAGTGGAGCTAATTTCGAACAATCTTCTAATGCTTTCATTACTTTTTCGTCAATTAATACAGATTTAGAATAGTATTCTCCACCATGAACCACTCTATGACCTACCGCTTTAATTTCATCTACACTTTTAATTACTCCATTGATTTCATCTATAAGTGTTTTAAGGACTAATTTAATTGCATCTTTGTGATCATCCATTTTTTGTTTTACTATATATTTTTCACGGCCTTCTACCTTTTGAGTTAAAACAGAGCCTTCACTACCAATTCTCTCAATTAAACCTTGTGCTAAACATTTTTCATCTTCCATATTAATAAGTTGATATTTTAGTGAAGAACTACCACAGTTAATAACAAGTATTTTCATAAAAATCCCCTCCTGTATATTATTCGCTTAATTTTTCTATTTTTGCCTATTTTGTATATCACATAACATACACAAATTAATCTAATTGAAGACATAATCAAAGTTTTTCCTATAAGTTATAGATTATAATATAATTCTTGCACAAAAACCAAGTCCTAATGCTAAGACTTGGTTTTTATAGTATTTACCTGTTTGTATTCATGAATAATGAAATATAATTATTACATATCTTTAGGCTTAATA
>NZ_JBNMNU010000168.1:0-9158 GCF_051278035.1 Clostridium sp. | reverse complement strand
AGTGCAACGGTTGAACTTGCAGCACAAGCGCTAGGTGTTGAGGGAGCAAGAATTGCTAAAACTATCTGTTTTAAAGATGGAGACGGTGCCATGTTAATAGTTACGGCAGGAGATGCAAAGACAGACAACAGGAAATTTAAGGATCAATTTGGTTTTAAAGCCAAGATGATGACACCAGATGAAACACTTGAGTTCACAGGACATGCAGTAGGCGGAGTATGCCCGTTTGGCCTAGATAATGCTGTGCCTGTATTTTTGGATGAATCTCTTAAGAGATTTGAAACTGTTTATCCTGCCTGTGGAAGCAGCAATTCAGCGATTAAACTAACATGCGAGGAGCTTGATAAGTATTCACATAATAAAAAGTGGGTAGATGTCGGTAAAGGATGGGAATTAGAGTAGTAGAATAGAAATTTAATTTCAAAAAACAATTATTGAATTAGCGATGTAAACAATTACAAAATGAAGTGTCAACGCCGTAATTCATTCATTGTTTTAATTTATGTATTTTCATTCCAGATAGATTTTAGTACCAAGAAGCTAACTATAGTCATAGAGTGGTAGCTTCTTGGTACTTTTTTTTATATATTTGCAAGTAAACCTAATACATATAAAATTCACATTAACGTAAATCTTGCAAAATTCAGAATATTTAAAAAATATAATCGAGTAAATTGAGTTTTATGATGCAAACACAGATCAAAGAGTTTATTATTTTTATATATGGGTTAAACGCCTAATATAGCTAAACATATAGAATTAATTCAATTTCTAGCTTGTTTCTATATTTTAATAATTACACTTGTATACATTGATAATAATTTGACAAAGTTTTTAAAAGTGGTATTATTAGTATAATATAGTGAATAAGGAGGAGTAATTATGAATAAAATATTGCAAAAATTTAGGGTGGAAAGCGATTCTTGTGGCTCTAAAAATGTACCTATAGAAGCATATTACGGAGTTCAATCACTAAGAGCAGCAGAAAACTTTAATATTACAGGTAAAAAGATGCATAAGGAATTAATAGTTAGCCTTGCTCAAGTAAAAAAAGCAACTGCTATTGCAAATAATGAAGCCGGACTTATGAATAACAAGATTAGGGATGCTATAGTACAAGCATCTGATGAAATAATAGATGGTAAATTACATGATCAATTTATAATTGATTCAATACAAGGGGGAGCAGGTACATCAGGAAATATGAATGCAAATGAAGTAATTGCTAATAGAGCAAATGAAATATTGGGTGGTAAACTAGGTGATTATGACAAAGTTCATCCTAATGATCATGTGAACATGGGACAATCTACAAATGATGTATTCCCAACAGCGGGCAAGATGGCAGCTCTAAAGCTTATGCCAAGAACATTAGCGGAACTAAAAAAGCTGAGCGATGTACTTCTTGAAAAGTCAGAGGAATTTGATGATGTTATTAAAATGGGAAGAACACAAATGCAAGATGCTGTACCTATTAGATTAGGTCAAGAATTCAATGCATATAGATCAGTAATAAAAAGAAATATCGCTAGGCTAGAAAAAGCCACTGAGGGGCTAAAATGTGTAAATATGGGCGCTTCTGCCATAGGGACAGGAATAAATGTGGATACAGTGTATTTTAAAAATGTCGTACCAGCAATTAATAAAATTGTAAATTTAGATTTACATCAAGCAGAAGACTTGGTAGATGGGACACAAAATGTAGATGTTTTTGTTGATGTTTCAGCAGCGCTTAAAGTCTGTGCTGTAAGCCTATCCAAGATATCAAATGACTTAAGATTAATGTCTTCAGGTCCTAGAACAGGTTTTGGAGAAATAAACCTTCCAGCAAAGCAAAATGGCTCTTCAATAATGCCGGGAAAGATAAATCCTGTAATTCCAGAAGTTATGAGTCAAGTGTCTTTCAATATTATAGGTAATGATGTTACAATTACTATGGCAGCAGAAGCTGGACAATTAGAATTGAATGCTTTTGAACCGGTTATATTCTATAAGTTGTATGAGTCTATAGAAACTTTAGCAAATGGAGTTAATACTCTTAGAGAAAATTGTATTGAGGGTATTACTGCTAATAGGAATAGGTGTAAAGGTTTAGTGGATAATAGTGTTGGTATAATAACAGCAATAGTACCTCATGTAGGCTATAAGGTAGCTGCTAAAATTGCAGATAAAGCTATTGCAACGGGTGAATCAGTAATTGAACTTGTGCTTGATGAAGGCATACTAACAAAATCACAACTTAATGAAATACTAGATACAAAAGCAATGACTGAACCAGGAATAGCAGCAAAACATTTAATGGCTATATAGATTATCATATTAATTAAATGTAAACAATAGCATTGAATTGTGTATTCCTAGATTTACTAATATATAGTTATATACGCCAATAAAAAGCATTTCATTAAAATAAAATTTAATGAAATGCTTTTTTGTTTACAGTTAAAAACTTGTTAAGAGTAATAAAAGTACGGCTATTGCAATAGAATTTAAAGGAGTGTAAACCTATATATGTATTGTAAGGGGGTAAATATTTTGAAAGTTATAGTAATTGGTGGTGGATGGGCTGGTTGTAGCGCAGCAATCACGGCTAAAAAAGCTGGTGCAGAGGTAGCGTTATATGAAAAAACAGATATGCTTTTAGGTCTTGGTAATGTAGGTGGAATAATGAGAAATAATGGAAGGCATACTGCGGCAGAAGAGATGATAGCTCTAGGTACGGGAGAATTAATAAATTTGACAGATCAAAACAGCAAACATAAAAACATAGAGTTTCCAGGACATAAAAATGCTTGGCTTTGTGATACAAACAAGATTGAACCAGCAGTGGTAAAATATTTGAAAGATATGGACATAGAAGTAAACATGATAGCAAGAGTAGTTGACATTAAAATAGAAGACAACAAAATAAAAGGAATATACCTATCCGATAAGAAATATGTGGAGGCAGATGTATTTATAGAAACTACAGGTTCAACAGGGCCAATGAATAACTGCACTAAATATGGGAATGGATGTGTAATGTGTGTTTTGAGATGTCCAACTTTTGGTGGAAGGGTAAGTATAAGTAGTAAGGCCGGCATTGAAGACTTAAAAGGTGAAAGAGAAGATGGAGGATATGGTGCTTTCAGTGGTTCTTGTAAATTAGCTAGAGGTTCTTTATCGACAGACATTATAAAGACACTAGAGGAAGCAGGCGTGGTCGTTATACAAGTTCCAAAGGAGGATATAAATTTAGATAAACTTAAACTAAAGGTATGTCAGCAGTACGCACTAAAAGAGTTTGCTGAAAATATAATTCTAATAGATACTGGGGATGTAAAACTTATGACTCCATACTACCCATTAGAAAAATTAAGAAAAATAAAAGGATTAGAAAATGCAAGATATGTAGATCCATATTCAGGGGGAATGGGAAACTCTATAAGATATGTATCTATAGCCCCAAGGACAGATGATATGAAGGTTGTAGGTGTTGATAATCTGTTCTGCGCAGGTGAAAAGGCAGGTTTATTTATAGGGCATGCAGAGGCTATGATAACAGGAGCTTTAGCTGGTCAAAATGCAATAAGAAACTATCTAGAATTGCCTCTTTTGATATTGCCAAGAACACTAGCTGTTGGAGATATGATAGCCTATGCAAATGAAAAAATAAAAACTAAAGAAGGAAGGATAAATAGATATACATTTTCGGGAGCAGAGTATTTTAAAAGAATGCAGGAGTTAGGACTTTATATCTTAGATATAGACAGAATAAAGGAAAAAGTAGAAGGGTTAAATTTGACTAATATATTTAATGAAAAATTTATATAGAGTAAAGATCAAGCTAAGATATATAAGTTAACTTATATATCTTAGCTTGATTAAAGCCCCATTATTTTTTTGAATGTTAATCTATATGATTTTTTAACTGTAAATGCTGCTATGAAGCTAGTTATTATCATTGCAAATATTTCACAAATAAAAACAGTATTAGTTTCATCAATCCTAATTAAATTTAGGTAATATAAATAAAATAGAATCATACAAATGAAGAGAATAGGAGAAAAACCTACTATAATTGCAAAAAGTATTTCATAAAATTTACTTCGAGGTCAAAGCATGTATTTATTGATATTAATCCAGTAAAAATTACGAATAAGAGAAACAACCATTTAAAATTACTTTCATCCATAAACCAAGAAGCTTTTATTATCTTAATAAATCTTTTCATAACTATTAGACCCCCCAATATTAAAGGTTAATAGATTTTCGACATTAGATTTAGTACCTTTTATATCCTTAAAATATTTATTAGCTTTTTCTCTTAGGATCAAACCCTCAAAAGCAATTTCACCTTTCCTAATTCCAATAAATTGACTTTCAAGCCCCTTTAGTTCTTCGATACCTCCAGTTAATATGATATATTTTTCTTCAAGCTTATCAACTGACAGGCTTTCTATTATTTTACCTCCATGAATTAAAGTGATATAATCAGCTATTTTATCCAGATCCGAGGTAATATGCGTTGAAAAAACACTGATTTTTCTCCATCAGATACAAATTCACGAAATATGTCTAAAAGCTCAATTCTCGAAGCAGGATCAAGTCCTGCGGTGGGTTCATCAAGAATTAATAAACTAGGATTATGAGCTAAGGAAAGAGCAAACATTTCTAAGGAAGAAGCTAATTTAAAGTAGATTTTGACTTTTTTCTACATTTAACCCATATTATAAGTAATAATATTAATACAACTGTACAAATACCTGATAATATAAAACAAAATCTAGCTCCATATTTCTCTGCTATATATCCTGAAAATAGGCTTCCGATTGGAGTGAATCCAGCAAACACTAGTGAATATACACTCATTACTCGTCCTCTGTATTCATCTTCAGAATTTAGTTGTAACGTTGAATTAGCTGTTGTTGAAAAAAACAAATTAAATATTCCAGTTAGTGCTAAACTTAATGCAGTTAAATAATATAAATTACTCATTCCTGTGAATATAAGCATTATTCCAATGCAAATTGAGCTACCTATCATAAGAGTTCGTTTTGGAGCACCTTTACTTTTAAAGGTGACGAGAAGTGCGCCAACAAGGGAGCCTGCTCCAAGTGCAGATAATAAAACACCATAAGTTTTTGCACCCATATGTAGTACATTTTTAGTGAATACAGGGATTAAAACAGCGTAGTTAAAAACAAAAACTCCCATAATACTAACTAAGATTAAGGTTTCGAGTAAAATAGGCTTGTTTTTTATATACTTAAGGCCATCCACTATTTCTTTCAATATGCCTTTTTCAGAGGTTTTCATTCTAACATAAGTAACTGCTTCAATATGAAACAGTCCATAGATTACAGCCATAAAGCTAAAACCATTTAATAAAAAACACCAACCTGCTCCTAGGTACCCCATAAGAACAGCTCCAATAGCAGGTCCAATAATTCTTGCTAAATTAAAAGTGGCAGAATTTAAAGCAATGGCATTCATCAAATCTTCTTTTCCGACTATTTCCATATTAAAAGCTTGCCTAGTTGGCATATCTAAAGTATTGCAAAATCCAAGACATAAAGCTAAGATTATTATGTATTCATATTTCAATTTATCTGTAAATACTAACGCAGACAATGTAAAAGCTAACAGCATGGCGACAGTCTGAGTGAATATCAGTATTTTTTTCTTTGGAAACTTATCCGTTAGAACTCCGGCAAACAATGAAAAAAAAGTTACTGGTAAAAACTGCATAGTTCCAACGAGTCCAAGTAAAAATGGAGACCCAGTTAAGGAAAGTACAAGCCAAGATTGGCCTATGTTTTGGGTCCAAGTACCAATTAAGGAAATACACTGACCAAACCAAAAATATCTATAATTCTTATGCGTAAGAGCATGAAAATTAATGTTGACAAATCTCTTAGTAGAAGCCGCTATATTCAATTTTATCATCCCCTAATAAATGCATGTAAAATACTTATCAAATTTAATAATAAGGCATTATTGTTTTCAATGCAACTATAAGTTTAGTGATGAGGTGGACAAGAGACTTGACAAGTGCCACGTAGGTGGTACTTGCAATTTAATTAAAAATAAGTTAAAATTAGGAATATCTTTATCTTATTTCAAATAATTTTAAGAGGTGTTAATACATGGAAATGACTTTATGCATTGTTGCAATAGTTGTAATGATGGTAGTAGTAGGTTATTCAGTTTTAGTAACTACAGGATATAACAATTTCAGAGGGATAAATCTTCAATTAGATGATATGAATAAAAGCACAGATGAGATGGCATTTGAGGTATATGAACAGTTAAAAAATAAAGGCAAAGAATGTGAAATACTCGAAACTGATAAAGAGTATCCTGAATTCTTAATAAACGGAAAGAAATATATAATGATTCATAAAATAGCTTCAATGAGGGGATTTCCCGTACAAGCAATACAACTGAAAATTTGCAAAGAATAAAGGCATTACGCTAAAGGGTGTAACATAGGAGGAATTGTTATGAATAACAAAATTAATATGATGTATTTTAGTGCTACTGGTACAACTAGGAAAATTGTATCTCGTATAGCAAAGAACATTTCAGAGAATATTGGTAGGAACGTTACTATAAATAACATTGATTTCACAATGCCCGAGGTTAGAAAAAAAACAGTGCAATTTACAGTAGAAGATGTTGTTATTATAGGAGTTCCAGTATATGCAGGAAGAGTCCCTAACGTATTATTAAAATATCTAAATTCTATTACGGCGAATGCTGCACTCGCAATCCCTGTAGTTGTTTATGGCAACAGAAATTATGATGATGCACTAATAGAATTAAGCGATATACTTGAAATAAATGGTTTTCAAGTTATTGCTGGTGGCGCATTTATAGGAGAACATTCATTTTCTAAAACACTTGCTAGAAACAGACCTGATGAAAAAGATATGGACATTGCACGTGACTTTGCAAATCAAATATATAAGAAAATTACAACGCAAGGTAAAACTCAAGCTGTAATTATAAAGGGAAATAAGCCTTATAGAAAATATTATATGCCTAAGACTAAAGATGGGATAACTGTTGATATTAGAAAGGTTACGCCCAAAACAAATAGCAATTGTAATAATTGTAAACTATGCGCAAGTATTTGTCCTATGGGTTCCATTGATTTTGAAGATGTATCTAAATTAAATGGAATTTGTATTAAATGTGGGGCTTGTATTAAAAAATGCCCAACTAATGCAAAGTATTATGATGATATAGACTATTTAAGGCATAAACTTGAATTAGAAGATCAGTTCGCCTATCGGAGAGAACCAGAATTATTTATATGAATAGCATAAAACAAACTGAAAGATGATGATCACCTTTCAGTTTGTTTTATGCTATTTGAATTTTCTAATCAAACCTATTTCCGCTCTAACAGGTGATTTAGAATTATTGTTACCCCTTACTGTAACTTTATTTTCATTAATGTTAAGTTCTCTTGCTATTATAGACTTAACTCTGGAGCTACAAAAGCTTCCTTGACAAGGCCCCATTCCTGCTCTAGTACGTCTTTTAATAGCGTCTGTAGATGTGATTGGTATATTTCTATGAATGGCATCTACGATTTCTGACTCCATAACATTCTCGCATCGGCATATTATATTTTTGGTTGGATCACTATCATCAATTTTTCCGTGAAAATCAATGTCTTTCTTAATTATTATGCCTTTTCTATTAGGATTAAAAGTGTTCTTGTCCACAAGCTTTAGTCCTGAAGTTTTAAGTATGCCTGTCACCATTTCAGCTATTGCTGGAGATGATGTAAGTCCTGGGGAATCTATACCAGCAACATTTATGAACCTTTTAACTGTACTTTCCTCAATTATAAAATCACCTTTGTTAGTTGTAGCTCTTATACCTGAAAAAGTGGTTAATGATTTTTTTATATTGAAATCTGGTATTGATTTTCTAGCTGTTTCTATGACATATCTTAGAGTTTCAGCTGTTGTTGACAGATCATCTCTATCACTTACTTCTTCCGCATTAGGTCCTATCATGAAGTTTCCATGATAGGTTGTAGTCACTAATATTCCTTTCCCGACAGCTGTAGGCACTTGAAAAATAACGCTATTCACAAGATGCGATTGATCTTTTCCAAACAGAATATATTGACCTCGTTTTGGCATTATTTTAAAATCATTAATTCCTACCATAGAAGCTACGTTATCACTGTAAAGACCAGCAGAATTTACTATGTATCTAGCTTCAATTTGGCCCTCATTAGTATGTACAATAAATTTTTCTTTTAGCTTTTCTATAGATATAACTTCACTTGAAAGCTTAAGATCTACACCATTTGTAATAGCATTTTCTGTTAATGCGATGGTTAGCTCATAAGGTGAGGTAACTCCAACGCTTTTAGCGTAAAGTGCTACAGTTACTTCGCTATTTAAGTAGGGTTCTAGTTGGTGCAACTTGTCTCCTCTTAGGATTTCTAAATCAGTACATCCGATTTTTAAACCATTTTCATAGAGTACATTAATACTTTTTTCATCTTCTTCATTAAATCCGATTACCAAAGCTCCTGTTTGCCTATATCCAAAGTTTAGTTCTCCTTCAAGCTTTTGAAACATTTTGTTCCCTTTTGCACATAATTGCCCTTTAAGTGTACCGTATTTAGCAGCATATCCTCCATGAACTATGCCACTGTTGGCTTTTGACGCCCCAGTAGTTACATCATCTTCTTTTTCTAAGAGTGCTACTTTTAAATTATATCTTGAAAGTTCTCTTACTATAGAGGCACCTATTACTCCACCACCTATAATAATTACATCATACATATTAATCCACTCCTTTTTATTTTTCCATAACTATTATTACAAACAATGCTATCCCTTACTGCAACATTACCATTCAGCACTACGTATTTAACTCCCACAGGGGCTTTAGTTGGATTAAAGTAATCCTCAAAACCCATAATTTCCCTTAAATCAAATAAAACTATATCCGCAGTTTTGCCTATAGCTATTTCGCCTATATCTTTAAGACCTAAAGTTTTTGCAGGCAAATATGATATCTTGTATATAGCGTTTTCAAGAGAAAGAGCCTTTTTATCTCTAACAAATTTACCTATAAAAAGAGGATAGTTTCCATAAAGCCTTGGATGTGGATTCCCAGCTGGTATGCTATCTGAGCCTACC
>NZ_JBNMNU010000167.1:0-9201 GCF_051278035.1 Clostridium sp. | reverse complement strand
ACTTTACTAATGCAAGCCCTATACCACTGCCTTCATTCTGCCTTGATGTAGATTTATCAATTTGGGCAAAACGTTCGAAAATAAATTTCAACTTATCTTTTGGAATTCCTATGCCTGTATCTTTCACCGATATTTCAACAAAATCACCTTTATCATAAATGTTAACTAGAATACTGCCATTTTTCTTAGTGAATTTAACTGCATTCGATAGTAAATTAAGCATAATCCTCTCAATTTTCTCTTCATCAAATGCTATTATTTTTTCTTCTACATCAGTATCAAATATAAGGGTTATTCCATTGTTTTTTATATACTCAGCTACAGATTGTGATATTTCCTCTACAACATAGACTATATCACCATTTTTTAGGTTAAGACTCATATAGTTTGCATCTAATTTAGTTGTGTCTATTATATTATTTATAAGTCTAAGTAACCTTAAAGAATTCTGATTCATTATCTTGATATAATATTTGATTTTTTCATCGCCTAATTGTTTTGATCCATCCAAAGTCTTCAACAACTGTATCGTACTGCAAATTACATTTAAAGGTGTCCTAAGTTCATGTGACATATTAGCTAAAAATTCTGTTTTGATCTTATCATTTGCCACAAGTTGCTCCAGTTGTCTGCTGGTTTCAACGCTTTCCATCCTAAGTTTTTCAACTTTATTTTCAGCTGCTGAAATTTCATGCACCAGTGCTAATGCACCATTAACTGAATGTTTTAAGGTTATAAGTGTATTGATTCTACACAATAACTCATTTATATCAAAAGGTTTCTTTAAATAATCATTCGCACCACACTCAAAGGATATAACCATGTTCTCAAGCTTACTGTCTGCAGTCATAATTAATACCGGCAGTTCAAAGGCAGACTGTTTTTCCCTGATTATTTGGCATACTTTATAACCTAAAATATCAGGCATCATCATATCGACAATTACTAAATCTAAATCTGAATTTTCTTCTACTAATTGCAATGCCTCCTTACCACTAGAAGCTTGTAATACTTCAAATGTATTGCTAGACAAAAAATTCTTTAGAACCTTAAGATTAACGTATTCATCATCCACTATTAAAATCTTGTACTTATCTTTACTGCTCGAATTTATGTTTTCATTAATGATTTTCTTGACATTATCCTTAGATATAGTCAGTTTACTAGGTTTAAACTCTATAGAGTTTAAATTTCCAGCTAGTATTTCTTCATCATCTTTATCGATTTTTTTACACATATTCTGACTAGGACAACTGTTTAGCTGTTCATTAGTGCATAGTGGAAGCGTAAACTCAAATTCACTTCCTTGTCCCATGACTGAAGAAACCTTTATACTTCCACCCTGTATTTCAATAAGTTCTTTAGTTACATAAAGCCCTACTCCAGTACCACCATACTTATCTGAAACTCCTTCTACCTGCTCATACCTAGTGAAAATGTCATTGAGCTTTTGCTTTGGAATTCCTATTCCTGTGTCTGTAACATATATATATACAAAAAAATTTTTTACAGCATAGGATACTGTTATTTGTCCACTATGCGTAAATTTTATAGCATTACTGAGCAAATTATATAGAATTTGTTGTATTCTATCTTCATCTCCAAATACACAGGGTGTACTTGTGTCTATAGAATTTGTAAATGCAACATTTTTATTATTTAACGATATTTGACTAAATTTCATCACCATTTCTACCACATTGCTTATATTAACAGGTTTTTTATGTAATACTATTTTATTGTTTTTTAGCTTAGAGAATGTCATCATATCAGTAACTAAGTTAGATAATCTTTTAGCACTTAAGTTCACCAAAAACAAGTCCTCTCTAAGTTCTTCATCCACACTAGCATTTTTATTGTTTACTATCCCTTCAGTTAATCCAATAATTCCATTAAGTGGAGTTTTTAACTCGTGAGAAGTCATCGCTAGAAAATCATCCTTTAAATTGTCCAATGATTTTAGTTTAACGCTAATATTTTCAACTCTTGAAAGTTCATTAGCTTGCCTTTTTGCTAAAACATAGTAATTTACGACAATAAAAACCAATATCCCTAGTGATGCAAAAGAACCTGTAATTATTATACTGTATTCATACAATATATCGTTAATCCTCGTAATGATTAGTGCAAACAGTCCTACAACAACTATATAATCAGTTTCTTCCTTGTTTATATAGTTTTTCGAAAGTTTGTACATCATATAAAAAAGTGACATAAGGGCAAATATCTCAAAAGGCAATAAATAATATATATAGTATTTAATAGGAAATAAGACTACAATTAAAGTATATAACAAAGCTAAATAATTTGATATTTTTATAAATTTAATTGAAAATCTTTTTTTGTATGAATAATATATAAATAAAATTATAAAAGGAATGTACGAGTAAAAGGTCCAGATTTTTAATTTTGTAAAACCCTTATAATCAAAGTCAGGTAACAATGATATAATGAACCCTTCACCAACAAGTAATGTTCTAATGGTAATAATTATACAAATCATTGCAAAATATAATTGAGCCTTGTCTTTTCTTCTATTAATAAATACCCCAAAACTATATATAGCAGCCATAATGGTACAGCCAATGATGAATAAATCCAATGCTAGCTTATTCTCTCTCATAGCTATAATTTCGGAAGATTCGCCTAATACTATTGTGTCTATATATGCATATTGATTGTGGAAATTACTAATTCTAAGTAATAAGTAGCCCTGTCCATTTTCCACATAAAAGGAACCTATAGCCGGAGTTCGTTGTAACCGCATTTCATTTTTTGTTTTATCCACCCGTCCAACAGAGGCTATTAATCTATTATCAGCGAGAAGTTCGAATGCACCTTGGATATAATCTGCTTTCACTGAATAAAGATCCTCATTATTATTCATAAGTAACTTTAATCTATATGTACAATATCCCTGATGTTTAAAAACACCAGGTAGCTTACCATAGCTCATACCTACTTTAGAATCGCTTTGAAAATCGTAAGGCAGATATAACTCATTATCATAAAATTCCCACTCTCCATCGAGTTTTATCATTCCATCTTTTTCAAAGTCCCAATTCCTTAAATCCAAGACCCCTTTCACTGCTGTGGGTACATTTTTTTCTGTATGACTAACTTCACTACTCCCCTTAATTATCATTTGAAAAATAACTAAAGTTATTGATAGTAAAATAAATATTTTAATTTCGTGCGATCTATTTTTTTTCATGCATAACTCCTTTATTAATTGTCTTTATAATAACGTTTTAAGCTAAATGGTTACAATATATAATAACATATTATATGTAATATATGTGATATATACCAACAAAATAGTGCATATTATTACATATATTTTATATTTCAAACAAATAACACATTATAATATTAGTCCGAAACAAACAAAAGATAGGAATCATTAATTATTTATTCTTGATTGTTTTATATCCAATATAAAACAATTGTTAAAACATTAATGCTAAATCGATACAAATATTCCTTAATTCATGGTATAATCTTGTTAGTTAAATATTAAGGAGTGTGAACACTGTATGGACCCCGATGCGTGGCAAATTATATCTTTAGTTATTTTATTAATGATTTCTGCCTTTTTCTCTGCCTCTGAAACCGCTTTGATGAGTTTAAGCAAAATTAGATTACGTCATATGGTAAATTCTGAAACTAAAGGTGCTGAACGAATTAATAGATTACTCAAAAATCCAAGTAAACTTTTAGGTTCTATTTTGGTAGGAAATAACATTTCTAACATTGGTGCTTCTGCACTAGCAACATCTTTGGCCATTCACCTTTATAAGGACTCAGGAGTAGCTATTGCGACGATTTCAATGACAATTCTTGTATTGATTTTTGCAGAGATAACTCCAAAGTCACTTGCTGCACAAAACTCCGAAAAAATAGCTTTAAAAGTTGCTGGTCCAATAAGCTTAATTACCTTTGTTTTAAATCCACTTATAACAGTACTAATTTATATAACAAATACAATAATAAAAATACTTGGTGGAGAAATTGATAAGGTTAAACCATTTATTACTGAAGAAGAATTAAAAACAATGGTCAGTGTAAGTCATGAGGAAGGTGTTTTAGAAGGCGAAGAAAAACAAATGATCTATAATGTATTTGAATTTGGAGATTCGCAAGCAAAGGATGTTATGACTCCAAGAACCGATATGATTGTAGCAAACATAACCTCAACTTATCAAGAACTCATAAATATTTTTAGGGAGGAGCAATTTTCCAGATTACCTATATATGAAGAGACTGTTGATAATATTATTGGAGTTTTGTATATTAAAGATTTAATTTTCTTCGAAGATGGAAAAGAAGAATTCAGTATAGAGAAACATATGCGTGTTCCTTACTTTACCTATGAGTATAAAAGCACTGTCGATTTATTTGCAGATATGCGGGCAAAGCGAGTGCCTATAGCGATTTTATTAGACGAATATGGCGGTACTTCTGGTATTGTTACTATTGAGGATTTGGTGGAAGAAATTGTTGGAGATTTAGAAGATGAATACGATGATGACGAAGATAAAATCGAAATCATTAAAGAAGATGAATATATTGTTGATGGCGATACTAAAATAAGCATGGTTAATGAAATGATAGGACTCAATTTAGAGTCAGAGGACTTTGATTCAATAGGTGGTTTTGTTACAGGCTTACTTGGAAGACTTCCAAAAACCGGTGAAACCATAAATTTTAACGATACAAAATTCACTATACAAAGTACCAGCAGAAATCGTATAGTAAAAATGAAAATTATAACTTAACATAAAAGTAAAACACTTAGCACATAATATCTTCATGTGCTAAGTGTTTTTTAAATCAAATAAAGAACTAAAGGAGGATTTAACGTGAATAATTTTCAGAGAAAAGTAGAAGACGTAATGGACTCAATAGAATCATCAGATTCTTTCAAATGCGAAACAAGAAGCGATCTAAAAAAAGTAGCAAAGGCTTTAGTTGAAACAGATGGAGCTGTACCAGATTTTCAAAAGTATGATTTATCCTCAAAACATTGGAAGAGTGCTAAAAAATTTATTTAGATAAAATTTTAAATATTAGTTTTGAAATTTACAAATCAACTACAAAATTTTTCTAGGAATTTTACATTTAATTTTCTTTTCTATAGAATCCAAAATAACTCTATCCTTAGGAGCTACAAATAAATATGTGTATCCTTCTTCTCCAGCTCTTCCTGTTCTGCCTATACGGTGTATATAGCCTTCCGCACTTTCAGGTATATCATAATTATAAACATGACTCACTCCGTTTATATCAAGACCTCTAGCCGCTACATCGGTAGCAATTAAATACTGTATATCACAGTTTTTAAATTCTTTCATTATTTTCTCTCTTTTTGATTGTGTAATGTCAGAATGCAACTTTTTACAGTTGTATCCTTTTTTATAAAGTGCCATTTCAAGATCATCAACTCTTCTTTTAGTTCTACAGAAAATAATGGCCATAAATGGATTGCCTTCATCTAGAACATTGCATAAATCTGCCTGTTTTCTTCTATCCGTTGTTTCGATTAAAAATTGCTTTATATTTTTAAGGGTAGTTTGTTCTTTTTTTATAATTATTTCCTTCGGATCATTCATAAACTTATATGCCAGTTTTTTTACCTCTGAGCTCATAGTTGCAGAAAAACATAATGTCTGCCTATTTTTCGGTGTTTTTTCTATGATAGCTTCAATATCATTTTTAAATCCCATAAGAATCATTTGATCCGCCTCATCTAATACTAAAGTCTTCAAATTATCAAGTACAACTGTACCGCGACTAAGATGGTCTAGTAGCCTTCCTGGCGTTGCAATAACCAGATGAATATTTCCCTTTAGTTTTTTGAGCTGCACACCTATATCCTTTCCACCATAGGCTGCCAAAATATTTAAATTTTTACCCCCGGCAAGCTTTTTAGCTTCTTCTGTTATTTGTATTGCAAGTTCTCTTGTAGGTGTAACTATTAGTCCCTGAATTGTATTTATATCAGCTGACATATTATCAAACATTGGTAGCAGAAACGCAAGTGTTTTTCCGGTGCCTGTTTGTGCCTCCGCTATAATATCGATCCCATCTTTTATGAGTGTAATACTTTGCTCTTGAATCGGAGTTGGCTCATTTATACCTTGAATTTTAAGCATATTTAGAATATCATCGTTAATTCCTAATTTTTTAAACTTTATCATTATCATTTACCTTTCTATTTAAATCATATTTTCGTCAATTTATTATACCATTGGTGTCACCCAAGTGGCAAGTTAAAGATGCCACTTGGATGACACCAAAAAAACAGCCAATCCATAAGGATTGGCTGTTTTTTAAGTTTGTATACTTTTGTAAGTACACAGTATGGTTTATTTCTTTATTTCTTTATTTCTTTAATTCTTGAACTCCAGTTACTTCACTTTTATCATCCATTGTAAAAGTAGATTTAGCTTCATCTGTAGTAAAGTAAACATTTCCTTCTACTTTAGCATCCTTTAACTTAAAGTCATTTCCTGAAACATAAAGATCTCCTTTGAAAGTTCCATGTTCTATACTTCCCATAACACTATTGAAAGTTAATTTTGGTGCAGTCAAAGTAAATCTATTAGTTACGTTACGATCTTCGTCTTGTGTATAAAGACCAATCTTACGTTGCATAAGTTCTATAGTTTCATCTTTTTCATCTGTTTTACCATTTTTAAAATCACCATCAACTACAATATCTTTGTCAAAAGTTAAGTCCTTTAGTGTTGTAATAATCCAAGTACCTTCGCTGCTTATTGCATTCTCAAAAGCCGCTTCAGTATCTACAAGTGATGCTGTTGTAACCACATCAGCTACTACTGGTTCTGTTTCTTCAGTTTTTTCTGGTGTTGCATCTTCAGTTTTTGTTGGTTCTGTTTTTTCTGCTTCTTTATTAGCAGAACATCCTACTAATAGTGTAGCACCTACAGCTAGTGATAATAATATTGCTTTAATTTTCATTTGATTACCTCCGGTTAAATTTTATTGTAAAAATCTTCATTTGGACAAGTTTATTATAACACATTTGATAAAAAAATAACAAGATAAAAACCCTTATTTATTGCTTATTCTTCAATTACAATATGAACAAAATCAAATTAAGTTTCTAGCAATACTTTAATTGTAATCGATTGGATATCTTATATTGTTGTTGCTTTTTTAAGATTAAATCTGTATAATACTACTTAAACATCTAAAGAATACTTTGAATTGATTGTAAATTTATAATATTCTTATAATTGATTCAATCTATACTATTATAGAGCTCTCTAATCGTTGTATTTTATTCTTAAATCCATATTTCACTACAATTGTGTATTCATTATATAGTGTTAAAATTTAGAAATACTTTTCTAAATATTAATATATATTCCATACGAGTCTTTTATAAAGACTAGAAACATAAAGGGGGAATTGTAAATGAGTTCAAAAGAAAAGAAACCTAGAGAGGCTAAATTATGGGAGGCTCTAATACCTGTCGTTGGTACAATCGCAATTTTAATGTATTGTGTATTACCTGTTTTTGCAGTTGGACAAGATGTTCATGTTCCATTAATTTTCGGGACGCTCATAGCTTCAGTAGTTGCTATTACTAGACTCGGTTATTCATGGAAAGATATCGAAGAAGGGATTATAGGTACTATTTCTAGTACAATGCAGGCAATACTTATTTTAGCAATTATAGGTATGATTATAGGTACATGGATTCTTGGTGGTATTGTACCTACACTTATCTATTACGGATTACAAGTGTTATCACCATCAATATTCCTAGTTGCAGCTTGTATACTTTGCGCTATTGTTTCAATATCAACTGGTAGTTCATGGACAACAGCAGGAACTGTAGGTATAGCACTAATGGGTGTTGCTGCAGGACTTGGAATACCAGCACCAATGGCAGCAGGTGCAATAATTTCTGGTGCATACTTTGGGGATAAAATGTCTCCACTATCAGATACTACAAACCTGGCTCCAGCTATGGCTGGCGCAACTTTATTTGACCATATAAAACATATGGTATATACAACAGGAACAAGTTTATTAATTGCTTTAATTGGTTATGCTATACTCGGATTCAGATTCGCAGGACAAACACTCGATACAAGCGCTATAGATGCACTAACCAATTTAATGAGTCAAAACTTTACAATAAACCCATTTCTACTACTAGTACCAATTATAGTTATAGTTATGGTGGCTAAAAAAGTACCTGCTATTCCAGGTTTATTTATAGGTGTTTTACTTGGTGGAGTAGCTGCTATGCTTGCTCAAGGTGCTAGCTTTGCTGCTGTAATGGATGCAATGCAATATGGTGTTGTATCTGACACTGGTAACGAAATTTTAGATTCTCTTCTTACTAGAGGTGGATACCAAAGCATGATGTGGACAATTTCTCTAATAATAGCAGCACTTTCTTTTGGTGGTGTACTTGACAAAACTGGAATGCTTGAAACTCTTGCAAGTAGAGTACTTAAATATGCAAAGAGTACAGGTTCACTTGTAACAGCTACAGTTTTCACATCAATATTTGCAAATATACTAGCTGGCGATCAATATCTCTCAATCGTGCTTCCTGGTAAAATGTACAAGGATGAGTTCCATAAAAGAGGACTAGCTCCTAGGAACCTTTCAAGATGCCTTGAGGATGCTGGTACAATAACTTCTCCACTTGTTCCATGGAATACATGTGGAGCATTTATGAGTACCTCCCTTGGAATTGCAACTGTTGCGTATCTTCCTTACTGCTTTTTAAATCTTGTTAATCCATTTGTATCTATTTTCTTTGGATTTACAGGAATTACAATGATGAAACTTGAGGATGATCCATCTGCTCCAGAATATGCAGGCACAAAAAAATAATCATAAAAAAATCCTTGTTGAAATTTCAACAAGGATTTTCTTATATAATTTTTTTGTGCCTTTCATTCACTGTTGCAAGTATTTTATCCCTTAGTACATCCCCATTCTCAACAAAAGAAATTAGAACCTTAGACGCCATATTGAAATTTATATTTAAATCTGTATTTCCATCATCGTCAGAGATGATTTTAACAATTTCGTTAAAGGATTTTCTAGATTTTATACCGCTTACCCCATCCCTTTTGATGCTTTTCTTTCTTGTAAATGCATATAGTAATGTAGTGTCATCGTCAATTCCATGCAATGCACAAAATGCGA
>NZ_JBNMNU010000166.1:0-9282 GCF_051278035.1 Clostridium sp. | reverse complement strand
AATATATTGATATGGTTTGCCTATACAATCTCCTGCTGCGTAACATCCTTCTATATTGGTTTTCATGTTTCTGTCTACTTTTATATGGCCTTCTTCTATTTGAAGGCCCGGCACTAACTGATCTGGGGATAAACTATCCCTTAGCATGAAAACTCCATCTGTAATTATTTCACCTTGCTCTAAAATTATCTTAGTTACCCTGTCATCACCAACTATTTCTACTGGCTTATGTTTTATTATCTCTACATTTGAATTTAATTTATATTCACCTTTGTACATAGGGATATAATATATTTTAGAAGTAAGTTCACTTACATAATTAGTTTCTTCTTCGCTTTCTTTGTTATATCCAACTATAACTACTTTTTTGCCCTTATATAAGGGTGCATCACAAGTTGCACAGTACCCTACTCCTTTTCCTAAAAACTTTTCTTCCCCCTTTAATGGTTTGCTGTATTCTATACCAGTAGCTAAAATTATCGATTTAGCCTCATAAATCTTATCGTTTACCATAAGTGCAAAATAATCTCCCATAGCATAAACATTATTTATCCTCTCCGGTATGATACTTATCCCCATGGCTTTGATATGTGTTGCAAATTTATTTTTAAGTTCACTGCCTTTAATATCATAAAAGCCCAAAAAATTATTTACCTTTGGTGCTTTTACAAGTTTTGAACTTAGTTCTTTATTCCCGAAAAGTATTATATTTTTATTTCTAATTTTAGCATTAATTGCTGCTTCAAGACCCGCTGGCCCTGTTCCTATTATAGCAATATCATATCTTTCGCTCATTATTTTCCTCCTTATGCAACTTTTTTAATAGCCAACAATTATTTACCTTATAATAAATAAAACAAAGATAGTTATTTAAATTAAAAATTTAAATAACTATCTTTAAAATATTTAATTTAATGTACAAATTTTATAAATGTTTTTCAATTATTTTCTTTATATCTGCTTTAGGTCTAAATCCTACCATAGAATCTTTCACAGTATCTTTACTAAATACCATAACAGTTGGAATACTTGCAATTCTATACTTTGATGATATCTCTGGACTTTCATCTACATTTACTTTTGCAAATTTAACTTCCTTTCCCATCTCTTTAGCTAATTCTTCAATTACGGGACTTAACATTTTACAAGGTCCACACCATGGTGCCCAAAAATCTACTACAACTATACTATCTGATTTTGTAATTTCTTCATTAAAATTTTTATCATTAACTTCTTTAATCATATTATTACCTCCAATATTTATACCCCTATAGGGTATACTCTATACTATTATTGTATACCCTAATTTGTGACTAGTCAATAAGATTTATTTTAAATTTGAATCTTTATGTATCCAAAATGCTTTTTACGATACTGTTATTATAATCTGAATCAGGAAATTGTTTAACTAGTTTTTCTGCATAATCTTTTGCCTTATTTAAATCTACATCTTTATTTATAAGTATTAAATTATATAAAACTTCCTCAGTGTAATTTCCATTAGGAAATTTATTTAAAGTAAGTTCATAATATTTAACTGCATTCTCAAAATCTGAATTAGATTTGTAACACAGTGCTAACATATAGATAATATGTTGTTCCAAATAATTGTCTTTAGAATAGGGCAATGCATATAGAAAATATTTCTCAGCTTCTATATATTTTTTACTATCCATATAGCTCATACCTTTTGCATAAAAATAAACTATCCCATCCTTTTCAATGATTTCTTCACCTTCTACCAGAAGTAACTTATAGTTAATTTCTAAATCAGCATCTTTCCACAGATTTAAATATTCAATTATTTTCTCCATATTTTTATTTTTTATACTCTCCACAAATTGTTCTTCTGGAAATTTTTTAATTTTTTTATCTATATCAATGTTTTTCTCAGTCTGCTTGTCTTCCTGACTTTCTGTTTTTACCTCATCTACAGTTTCTTTTTTGTCTTTTTTACCATTTAACTCTACTTCCGTTTGTCCTTTTTTACTCACACTTATTAAAGTATTTAACACCTTTTTCCCATACGTTTTACCTATGAGTAAAATAGTTATAGCTAAAAATATACTACCCATAATTATAAAATTCTTTTTATGATTTATATCCCGTTTTAAGTTGCCATATTCTATTAGTGTTTTTTTATTTGTAATTGCCTGCGCATTTTTTTTATCTACTCCTAAAACTTTGTTTATATGCTGAAGTGCTTTATCATATTCCCCACACTGTATATAGCAAAGACTAATACTGTTATTAACATTTATAAAATTAAAGTCACTATTTTCACATTGCTTTAGTATATCTAAAGCACCCGATATATTAAATTTCTTCATTAAGTCCAAGGCATTGATGTAAAGTTGCATTTTCTGCATATCTTTTACACTATCCCTTAGGTATTTTTTTGATACTTCATCACGATTTCTCTTATAATTTATATTCCACATTTCTTTAGCACTATCTAAATCACCTTTTAAATAATATAAAATACCCTTCAAATTTAGAGCCGCAGCATTTGTAATCTTTATAGAAATACACTTTTCACAAAGGGCTAATGACTTGTCTATATAGCCATCATTATACTTATTCATTGCTTTTACGTATATTTTACCTGATTTATCCATAGTTTCACCTTTAGTTTCCTATATTTATGCTCAGCTAATTATAACATAAATTATGAAAAGTATATATTACTACAAGTTCATTCTCTTCGCTTAGTTCTTCTAAATTAATTTAATAATTACTAGCGCTTGTTCAAATGAACTTTACGTAATATATACTTTTCTCAACCGTTAAAAGCAATGAAGCTTTATTTTTTATTTTCATTTGTAATTTGCATAACAGCTGGCTTATTAATATCAAGTATATTAATCTTGCCTACTGCTTTATGCGAAACATTATAGTTATTATCCTCATAATTTATTAATTGAAGTATTAAATCATTCTTAACCTTTTGCACTCCTACTATTTGTTGTTTTTCATCTTTTACTTGATATAACGTAGAGAATTTCTCAGTATTAACTGTTAAACTATATATATCCGAACCATAATTTACGGTGCCGTAGGCGAAACCTGTCACAACTATTAAATGTTCATTATCCCACCATTCTATATTTCTTATTGTATATTGTGTATCCTTAACAACTTCATATTTAACTATTTGATTTGTTTTTTTATCTTTAACATAAATTACATGAATTCCGAAATCTGCATCTTTTTCTGCCATTGTATCTATAGCCGCAGATTTTTTCCCGTCTAAAGAGTTTTCCCAAATTATCTCATAATCCGGAAGTTCCTTATTTACGACTATGGTACTCTTAAATTCCATTAGATGATTCTCTATATTTGTAGACGCCTTGTAATCAGCTATTTCCCATTGTTTTTTATCCGATTTAGCTTTATCCTTTGCCTTATATATAGCCATTTTTTTTTCAGTATCACCTTCACTTTTATATGATTCTCCATTAAAATTATTTAATATCATTGGAATAAATACTATCATAGCTATAACTGCCACCGCATAAGATAAATACCTGTTTTTATATTTTTTAAAATTATATAAAATTTTATTTGATGTCCTCTTGCTGTATCTATTTCTATCTATAGCACTAATTATACTAGTCCTTGAGCTGTTAAATTCAATACCCTCTATGGATAAAGCCATCTTAAACGATGTATCTATTCTAATTTCCTCTTCATATATTGCCTTACAGCTATCACATCCATCCATGTGATTTTCTAGTGAAATTTTAAGTTCACTTGGAATATTCCCCATTACATAGTCTTCTAATCTCTTTCTAAACACATTACATTTCATCGTTTACACCCCTTTCCCTTCTGAGAAATGAAAGTTTTGAAATTTTGTCTACTCTTATAATATCTGCGTTTCACATTAGATTCAGTCATTTCCAAAATATCAGCAAGATCATTGAATGTTAAATTTTTCAAATATCTTATGATTAATATTTGCCTATCTATTTCACTTAAACTATTCAAATAAGCTTCTATATTTTCTTTAGTTTCTTTAAATTCCGCTGCCTGTTCTGGTGACATCTCTTTTGATGTAACGTTTGGTATATCTTCTATGTTTGACTCATACACTCTTTTATATTTCCGTATGTAATCAATACATTTGTTTTTAGAAATTTGCAGCAGCCAATTTAAAAATTTATGGTTTTTATCATAGAGATAGAGTTTATTGTAGATAGTAATGAACACCTCTTGAGTTATGTCCTCTGCTGCTTCTTTATCCTTTATCATGTTATATATAAATCTTAAGACTATAACTTCATATTTATTAACTAATATATTAAAACTATCAATATTTCCATCTAATATACTTTGAATTAGATCTGAATCCTCCTGTACTTTCATTACCCGCCCCCTAAATATATTTATTAATACTTTATATACGTTTTAAAAAATTAATAGTGATAAAAAAAGTATATATTACTATAATTGCATCTCACTTCGAATGCAACTTACGTAATATATACTTTTCCAATCTAAAGTTATCCACAATTTTATAATTAAAATAGATTCATCCACAGAAATAATACACTATTGTTTACAATCACTAAAATATTTCTGTACAGAATTAAAAAATACAGTTACAGCTAAAAGGTCTGCTGACCCTCCTGGACTTATATTGCGTTTTATAAATTCAATATCAAGATTCTCTATTGCAGCTTTCCCAGTTTCTGTTGTCATTCCGCCTATTGAAATTATGTGAGTCGCCTTTTGTTGTACATCTTTTAATTCGGTCATTGAATGTCTGTGAAGAACATTAGAATCTTCACAATATTGCATAATGCACATAAGTGTGTGTATTAATCTATCGTTTAAATTCAGGAATTCATTATCATTATAGATTCCAATAGAGTAGCCAAACACTAGTGGAATACCTTTTTCTACTTGACCCCTTATTCCCTCCACCTTATATTTCAGAAATAATTTCTCTCCATAACTTGTAGCTTTATCTTTATTCATGTAGAGCAGTTCATCTTGGACAAGCCCTATAGTCATCTCTCTTATTAAGTCTTGTATTTCACTGAAATCCTTCTTTTCATAAATAGCCTTGGTAACCGCAGCGCAACTTATACCCAAAAGAAAAATCATTCCTTTATGAGTATTTATCCCATTTGTACCTTTAAACATTTCATTTTCCGCCTCTATTCCTATATTTCTAATAGCCGTAAATATCTCTTTCGGAGTATTTGCTGAGTAACCCTCCTCAGCAAATAAAACCATATACTTACTTATAATAGAAGTGCTTTTAATAAAAGAGTAATGATCCATATCACTATGAGCTCCTTTTGATATAGAAGATACTAACCCCGGTGACGGATATGCAGTAACTTCATATAGCATAGCCTCTATTGCATATTCTGCTATAACAAACGCTTCCTTTGATATTATATATTTATTTTTCATATACTTTCTCCATATATTCTGTAAATCTTATTTTTATAAATTCTTCCACTTCTTTTTTACTATGTTTCTCACTTCTCACACAATTGTGAGCTATGTCAGCGCATAAGAAGCATTTTCTCATACATAAACCAAAATCGTTACGACTAATTCCTGTTCCCTCCACGTCATATACATCTATATCTACGCATCTTCCTAAAGGGTGCTTTTCTTCTATATCCAATGTAATTAATTTAATATCTCTCGCACTTTTATTTATAGACAAAATAACAATCGGTCCTTCTGCAGTTGTTTTGACCACTTTATTATGAATTGACCCTAAAAACGCTTCACAAATTACACTTTCTATAACTTCTATTATACCTTGCGTAAAGCGGTTATCTTTTTTTAACCCTGGATAGTTAACCCTAATAACAAGTAGGGGCATTTTAAATTGTTCAAGTAATTTATCTTGGTGTTCAATTCTTCTTTCTCTTTCTAAAAATATATTTTCTGCTGTATACATATCGTATTAATGTGGAGAATCGCTAGACCTTATTTCCCCCATTATCTCCTTTCCTACTTTAGTATTTAAAAATTCCCATGTCGAGCTAGGAACTATATGGTAAGTTTCGGATATTTTATCTTGTTTAATTAATTCTCTAACCTTTGAAGCACTTATAATATCACCCATTAGAGCTTTTCTTTTAACTTCCACAACTTCTACACTATAGGTGGGTAGTATTCGCTTTAAAGCATCATTATACGCATTTGTAACTTTGCAATAAGGCTCTTCTCCTATAAATCTTTTTGTTATATTTAACGCCTCACAAAAATATCTTCCAAAAATTGTTGCATCTAGATTTGTATATGCCACTAGTCTTTCATCTGCTTTTCTTAAAAAATAGGATGGGAAAGTAGCCTCTGAAATTATGTATTCCCCGCCTTTTATTACCGTCACATTAGTCAGATGAGAAACACCTTCTTTAACCATATCGTATCTATAGTCAAATGGGAAAGATGACTTATCTTCCTGGACTATAAATACTAACACCTCTTTGCCTTTTGATGCTGCTTCTTCTATTAAATACTTGTGCCCTAAAGTAAATGGATTACAATTCATAACTAAAGCTGATTTTTCAGTTGTGTTATCTATATTATATTCCACTTGAATATCCTCTAAGTATTTTCTTATATCGTATACTCCACTCTCAAGGAGAGCTACATTTTCTATTTTCTGTATGAGTTTGTAGCCAAGAGACGAGAATATATCTATATTCTCTACCTTAGTAAATATAAAGCTATGATAAATCTCTTCATTAAAAAGCCTATCCGATACTGCTCCCATAAGCATAGCAGACACACCTTCGCCTCTTAAATCATCTGATACTGCGAAACATTTAAATACGTTTTTAGCCTTGGAACAAGTGGCTTTAATTTCATCGTTTTGCCTAATAACTATAGTATAATCTACATTGTCATCAAGTTCTAGCTGGAATGTTTGTAAAAAATCTTTTACTTCTTTAACTCTATTTTCATCTTTTAGATTAATTCTTTCAACGTTTAGTTCATACATAGAAAGCCTCCTCATGCTAATTTACTTATAAATATATTATATATTTTTCTATCATAATAATGCAAATAAAATAAAGCTGAAAATTATTATTTCCAGCTTTATCTCATACCTTATAAGTTCTTATAAGGGTTTTATAAGGGTCTTCTAACAACATCAATTACAGAACCATCTCTGTATTCTATAACTGCAACTATATCATCTGAAAGCTCAATTGACTTTGGTTTGCCTGTCATACTTTCAGCTAATGCTTTAAGCTCTTCAATAGTCATTATAGGAAGATTAGTTTTCTTTAATTTTTCGATTATATCCGTTCTTTTTGGATTAACCGCTATTCCTCTTTCTGTTACAATAACATCAATGCTCTCTCCTGGAGTTGTTATTGTAGTTACTTTATCCACTATAATTGGAAGTCTCGCTTTCGTGAGTTGCGTAACAATTATTGTAAGCTTAGCTCCAGCCGCTGTATCACTATGACCTCCTGAGCCACCCATGATATCACCATCTGATCCAGTAGTAACATTAACATTAAAATTCGTATCTATTTCTGTAGCACCCAAGATAACTATGTCCAGGTTATTTACAACTGCACCTTTATTATCTGGATTTCCATACATTGAAGCTGACATTCTTTGATGCTTATGAGTACTTACATAAGACTGTACTGCTTGTAAATCAAAGCACTGTACATCAAATAAACTTCTGAAGAGTCCCTCTTTAAACATATCTACAATATATCCAGTTATTCCACCTGACGCAAAACTTCCTTTTATATCATTTAATTTCATGTAAATTCTAAGTTCCGCAGCTACAGCTAGAGCAATTCCGCCTGCACCTGTTTGGAAGGACATCTCATCTTTAACAAGCCCTGTTGCCACCATAGCATCAGATGCCATTTTAGCAATTTTAAGTCCTACCGGATCCTTAGTAATTTGTGTAGTTCCAGATACTATTCCAGCAGGGTCACCTATGGAATCAACCTTTACAACATAATCTACATATATCTGGCTAATTTCTATTGGGCAGGTTGGGTATGGAACTAAATTATCAGTTACTGCTACAACTCTGTCTGCACACTCGGCATCTGATACTGCATAACCTAATGCTCCACATGCTGATTTACCATACAATCCATTAATGTTACCATAAGTGTCCGCTGTAGGTGCTGCAATGAAAGCTACATCAATATGTAAGTCGCCGCTTTCTATCGCCCTAGAGCGCCCACCATGTGTATGCATTATCACTGGTGTTTTTAAAAGTCCTCTTGAAATTTCTTGTGCCACAGGACCTGACATATAATTTGTGTATATTTTAGTAACTACACCATTTTTTATATGCTGAATTAGTGGTGCATGATTGGGGAAAATAGAACTTATTGCAACAGTAATGTCTTTTATACCCCTACTTGCAATAACATCTAGAACTAAATTTAATACGTAGTCCCCATTTCTTAAATGATGATGAAAAGAAATAGTCATCCCATCTTTAAGTTCTACCTTGTCTAAAACTTCATCTATGCTTTGTAAAATTTTTTTATCCGTAGGCGTTACTGAATTTACTTTTACTTCCCTTTTTACTTTCACGCCATTACGCTTAAATGCACCTTCAAAAGGAGTCACCGTGCCATAGCCTTCTATGTATTCAGGTATTTCTTTTCCTAATATATTTTTCATTAATATCACCTCAATTAACTAATCCACTAAAGTAGCACTTTTAACAATTTTTAAACTATTATGCAAGACCTAAAATCTTTGCAAGCTCTACTGTGTTTTTAGCTCTATTTATAACTGGTGCATCTACCATCTTACCATCTAAGGAGAATACTCCTTTTCCTTCACTTTCAGCCTCTTCCATAGACTCAAGAACTCTCTTTGCGTATTTTATTTCATCTGTTGTCGGTGCATATACAGAGTGAATTGTCTCAACTTGTCTTGGATTTATTGCGGCTTTCCCTGTAAGACCTAAGCTTTTAGCTTTCCCAGTGTCTTTTGCTAAACCTTCAAAATCATTAGTATCTGTAAATGGTGTATCTATAGAATCAACCTTCATAGCTCTACAAGCAGTAGCTACTCTATTTCTTGCATAGAAGACCTCTTCGCCTTCTTTTGTTCTCACAATTCCTAAATCTGAAGTTAAGTCTTCTCCTCCAAGTAACACAGCTACTACTCTATCCGAGGATTTTATGATGCTATAAACATTTTCAAGTCCATAAGCTGTTTCAACTATAGGAATTAATTTTATACTTCCCGCATCAAAGCCTTCTTCCACTTCAATTTTCATAAGCATTTCACCTATAGCTATAAGTT
>NZ_JBNMNU010000165.1:0-9464 GCF_051278035.1 Clostridium sp. | reverse complement strand
TCTGCAACTTTTATAGTTCTGTCCATCAAGACAACTGGGATTTCAGCATCCTTAGCTTCTTTTAAAACTGTATCCCAACCAGATTCAACTACAGGTGCCAGTGCTATGACATCAACTTTCTGAGCTATAAAAGATCTAATAGCTTTTATTTGGTTTTCTTGTTTTTGTTGGCCATCTGAAAATTTTAATTCTATGCCTTTATTGTTGTTTGGAATATCCTTTACTGAATTAGTTTCTGCATCTCTCCAACCACTTTCTGCACCAATTTGTGCAAAGCCTATAACTATTTTCTCTTCTGTTACTGCTGGTGTTTCTGCTACATCACCACTATTAGTAGGTTCCGTCTTTGCACCACATCCAGCAAATATAGTAGTAGCTAGAATCATTGCAGATACAAATGCAATTATTTTTTTCTTTTTCATTAATAAAACCCCCCGAAGAAAATTATTGAATCGTTTACAATTATTATATAACACTTTTTAATTACTGTATTTATACAAATAAGTTATTATTTATACTATTTAGGACAAAAAATAACCCTGCCATTGCAGAGCTATATTTCTAATATTTTCTATTTCTAAGTCCTTTCGCAGAATTTACTTTAGTGAAAACCTCTTCCGCATTTACTATTTTTACAGGAACCTCGACCCCCATAATTATTTGTTTAGCAATTTCCATAAGCCTTGGTCCCAGAAGTGGATTGCATTCTATAGTACAATACATATCCCCTTTTATAATTGACTTTAGCGCTTGCCTCGTGCCGTCTATTCCAATAACAATAATATCTTTCCCCGGAATAAGCCCGGCTTCTTTTATAGCCTCAATAGCGCCAAGAGCCATATCATCATTATGAGCATATAACACATTTATTTTATTATGGTTTGAACTTAGGAATTTTTTCATAACCTCTTTTCCATCTTCAAAGCTAAAATTTCCAGTTTCTGTTCCTACTATTTTATAATTATCATATTCTTTAATTATTTCACTAAACCCAGCTTGTCTTTCAATTTGGGGTGCTGACCCCCTATTTCCTTGAAGTTCAAAGATATTTACTTCCTCATTATCAAATCGTTCCAATAACAATCTTGCAGCACGTCTTCCCTCCTCTTGAAAATCCGAACCAATATTACATTTCCAAAGAGAACCATCTGAATTTACACTTCTATCGCTTAAAATAATAGGAATCCCTGCATTTTTTGCTTCTATTAAAACCTCATCCCACCCGAAGTTCACAAAAGGTGAAAAGGCAATTACATCTACTTTCTTTTTAATTAATTCCCTAATTATTTTTATTTGATCTTCTTGAGTATAACCGTCTTCAATAAAATCCAAATTAACACCAGCACTTTTAGCTGAAGTGTTAATTGATTTAGAATTCGCATCTCTCCATTTGCTCTCTGATGTTAATTGAGCATACCCTAATACTATATTTTTACTATCTACTAATTTTTTGGATTTATTATTCAAGTATTCATTTACGTTTGACAGTGTAATTTTGTCGCTTTTCAATATAGTTTTCTTCGGTATATTTCCTTTTTCATTTAAAATATCCATAGCATAATTCACAGCTTCGATACCTCCAGTTTTACAAGTGAAGCTGCCTTGAAGCATTCCCTTTGAAACCAAATCTAGCCCGCCATTTTCTCCTGTAAGTCCATCCACACCTATAATTTTTATGTTTTCAAGTCCCAGTTTATATATTGCTTTATAAGCTCCAAGGGCCATATAATCATTATGAGCAAATATAACATCAATATTTTTATCTTCTTGTAGCACCTGTGTAACTTTATCTTCCGCTTCATCCTTTTGCCATTCACTCACAAGGGTTCTAGATATTTTAACATTAGGATACTCTTTAAGGACTGATCTAAAACCATTACTCCTTGCTATAACCGGAGAAGAATTTAATACCCCTTGAACTTCTATAACCTTACCCTCTTTATCTCCAATTAAATCTACTACCAAATTCCCTGCTTGAATTCCTATTTTTTCATTATCAGAACCAATATATAATGTATAGTCGTACCCTTCAACCGCTCTATCCAAAACTATTACTGGCATAGATTTATATACCTCACTGACAAGAGGTGTTAATTTTTTCGAATCGTTTATTGATACAATCAATAAATCCACACCAGCACTTACTAATTCATTTATATCTTTTTTCTGTTTATTTGTATCTCCACCAGCATCTTTATAAACAATTTTCATATTTTCATACTTTTTTGCTTCTTGCATTATTTCCTCATTCATAGAAATTCTCCAAGGCTCAGTCAGATTTGCTTGTGACATTCCAATAACAAATTCAATACCATCAGATTTCTTTGCATTAATTAATTTTGAAGCAGTTATTGAAATCAAAATTATTAAAATTATAGAAGCTACGTATATATATTTATCTTTAAATTGTCTAATCAAATTTTACCTCCTCTATATTCCGTTGGAGCAAATCCCATTACCTTCTTAAATGACTTACAAAAGTAATGTTGATTATTATATCCTACCGCCTCGGCAATTTCATAAATTTTAAGTTTGGGATCATCCATCATACAAATAGACTTTTCAATTCTACACTTTGTAAGATAATCAATAAAAGAAAGCCCATGCTCTTGTTTTTCTCTTTTTCACCATAAATTCGATATCCTGACGAATTAATTCTTGCCGGCTTAAGAATTCCTATTTCATCATAATATCTAAGTGTTCTGTTGCTAACACCTGCTAACTTTCCTAACTTTTGCACCGTATATTCCATACGCTCATCTCCCTTCAAACTTATTGTACACGTTCACGTAGCGTTAATGTCAATAGATATTTTTAATATTATAATAAAATAGAGAAGAAACTGTATTAAGTTTCTTCTCCTTAAATAGTGATGCTATTTTAATCTAGAACATAACAATTCTTCTATTAGCTGGGCTGACATTGGCTTATAATAGTAATATCCTTGTATTTCATCACACATTTCATCTTTTAAGAAATCCAGTTGTTCCTTTGTTTCCACTCCTTCTGCAATAGCCTTTAATCCTAAATTTTTAGCTAATGAAATTATAACCTTAATAATCGCTTCATCTTTATGGTTTATATTTATTCCCCTAATAAACGACATATCTATTTTTATTTTGTCTACTGGCAATTGCTTAATATAATTTAAAGATGAATATTCTGTACCAAAATCATCTATTGCAATTTTTACTCCAATCTCTTTTAATTGTTTTAGTGACTCAATAATATATTCAGTTTCCTTCATAATTATGTTTTCTGTAATTTCAAGTTCCAAATATTTAGGATTTAAACCTGTTTCCTTTAATCTTTTGATAATATCTTCAATTATCCTTTTATTTTGGAATTGATTTACTGAAAGATTAACAGCTACAGGTACATTGAGTATTCCAGCATCCTGCCACTTTTTATTTTGAAGACATGCAGTTTTAAGAACCCATTCACCAATTGGAAGTATTAATCCAGTCTTTTCAGCTATGAATATAAAGTCTACTGGGCTCACCCTTCCAAGTTCCTCACTATTCCACCTTATTAAAGCTTCCATGCCAATGATTTCACCTGATATTGAACTTACTTGTGGTTGATAATATAATTCAAATTCATTTCGCTCTATTGCCTTGTATAAACTATTTGTCAACTTCATTTCTTTAACCAATTCATATTTAAAACTTGCAGTGCAAATCTCAAATTTATTTTTACCCTTTTCTTTTGCCTTGTACATTGCAATATCAGCATTTTTTATTAAAGTTTCTACATCGCTACCATCTACGGGATATATTGCGCCACCAATACTAGTAGTCACATACAAATCATTACTATCTATTATAAATGATTTATTAAAGCTGCTAAGAATGTCCTCAGATATTTCTCTGAAATAATCCTCACTTTCTAAATTTCGAATTAAGATAAGGAACTCGTCTCCCCCAACCCTACAAACAGTGTCACTTTCTTTTACAGTGTTTAATAACCTTGTTGAAACCATCTTTAAAAGTTCATCACCTTTAGCATGTCCCATTGTATCATTTACCCTTTTAAAGGAATCTAGATCAAGAAATAGTACCCCTAGTACTTTCCCCTGTGGAACTGCATCATCAATACACTGATTCAATCTATCAATAAACAGTCTTTTGTTTGGAAGTCCCGTTAAATAATCAAAGTACGCTAATTTTTTTATTTTCTCTTCCATATCTATACGGACATTTATTTCATGCTCTAACTCTTTATTAGCCTTACTAAGTTCACTCGTTCTTTCTACAACTTTTATTTCTAGCTCATCATGTGATTTTATTAATTCTTGCCTGGCCAATTTTATATCAGAAATATCCTGAAATATACAAACAATACCTAACGAATCTCCCCATTCATCTTTTAAAATCGATGAAGATAGAAGAACAGGCAATTTGCTATTATCACATTGTACAATACCGATTTCATAACTACTACAATTTGCTAGCTTTGATAATTCTATTTTTTCTGAGAATAAAGTACTTATTTGTTTATCCACAAGTTGATTTTTATCACGATCTAGTAGTTTAAGTGCACCCTTATTAATATCTTTTATTACACCTTCATGATTTGCGATAATCAACCCTTCACCCATTATTTTCAAAACTTCTAATGCAAAGTTTTCAGGATTAAGATCCATAAGCTTATATTTTTTAATGGAATACCATATTCCAATTATAGGTATTGCAATTAGAATAATACCTACAGAAGGCATAAAAGGTATTATAAACATTGGAATTATAATATCTGTTATCCCCCCCAAAACTATTGTTATTATTGTTGTACTCAGTATAAGCTTCGCCTGTTTCTTCTCCCTTATTATTTTCGAATTTTTAAACCATCTAAAAAGGAAGAAAATAACCAGTATCATATATATGAAATAATATACATTGTAGAAATTCGCCCAAACAACTCCTCTATCTGTTGATGCAATGTAAGCCCAGCCTAAATTTGTTTTAACAAAATTCTGTGCCATTTCCGGCTTAAAAATATATAAATAAATTGATACTAAAGCTGGGGAATAAAAGATCAAATACGAAGACCAATTTTTAAAAAAGTCTCCTTTTCCTGTTAAAATGATAATGAAATGTAAAAGCAAACAATAAAAAATCGCCCATGAAAATGTAGAATACAGATAAAATTCACTTGCGTTTTGAGCATCAACTGATCGATTCATTATAGAAAACATAAATGCCCAAAAGGTTAAATTCATGCAAATTGCAGAAAATATTTTATTCAATTTATTTTTAGAATCATTCATAAGTGTAATTACGCCTAAAATCATATATGTAATTCCACAAATAAAATATAAAGTTGTTAAAATAATCATACCCTATTCCCCTCCAGTCGATATATTTTATCATTTGTTTAATTGATTGCTTAATGCCTTTCAACAAAAAAAAGGCCATGAAGATCAGTATTAAAAATTATCTTCATGATCTTATTATATCAGTTTTATGGAAATTAACCTATAAGTTAAAAGCATACATATATTTATTTAATCAAGTAAATTCAATGCATTACATGTTAAAGCTTTTTGCGTATCAATTGTCATTAAGTTAGGTGCGTGTAATACCGGAAGCCCTGCAAGAATACGAACAACAAGTGACCCAGCTAGTGAACCAACAGCATAAGCTCCAGGAGATACTTGTGAAGCTGGGCATGGTTTACCATCATCCATAAATAAAAGAGCTTTACCTACTGCCTTTACAACAGTAGGATCTATTTGCTCCTCTAACCTTCCAATAACTTTTGAAAAAGTTTCAGCATACGCGAATTGATCAACTGCTCCTTCAAGTGGTAATGAAAAAATTTGTCTAAATGAGCATGTTGAATTCGGAGGAAAATAAATACATCCTGCTCCCCATCCAATTGCCAATGCTGATATTATATGTTTCCCTTGTTTATTACACTCATCATGTAATCCTACAATTGCAGGTAAATCTAAAAAATCAATTGTGTCGAATACTATATCCGCATTTCTAACAATTTCAGCGACATTTTCTGCGTCTATATATTCAGTATATTCTTTAACTTTAACTGATGGATTAATTGCTTTAAGCCTTTCTGATAATGCTTTTACCTTAAGTTTTCCTATATCATTAAAACTGAAACATTGGCGATTTAAATTATGATCATTAATTATATCACCATCTGCTAGAATGAAATTTTCAAACCCTAAGCGAACAGCTACCTCAGCAAAAGAGCTACCAATCCCACAACCAGCTATAAGAATAGTTGTGTTCCGTATTTTGTCTTGTAATTCAGTTGATATATAATCTATGTTTCTTAACGTTAATTGTTTATACAACATTTTTATTCCTCCATTTTAATCTTTTAATACCGCAAGCGTACTTGCTACTTCATCTAGTCCAAAAGAATCCGTTACCTCACTTACTATTAGGCAAGCAGGAATTGTATATGCTCCAAAATAACCCTTACCCTCTTTCACATTATTAAAAGGATAGCCTTTTCTATCTATGTAATTCAATAAATTTTTCTCTGAGATTATATAGGCGTGTGTTATCCCATTTTTAAGTGCCCAAGAATAAATTATGCGAATAAGACCTATCACAATGTTCAAACCTCTTCTATCTTTTGGTATTACAAGCCTTGAAACTTCTAATCTTTTTTGGTTATACTTGGGCTCAATATCAAACGCTTTTTCTATTGGAATTGCCATGTTATACTTCGGTATAATAAGTCTTACACTACCTACCAATATATTATTAACATCAAAAGCGCCAAAGTTAAGCGAATTTTTATCATATTCATCATTTTCTAAACACTCTAAGTAATTAGAAGAATCTAACCATTTTTTTTCTTCACAATAAATATCATATCTCAACTTATAAATAAGTTTTTTTTCTTCTGCGTTTTCGACCATTCTATATGTATACATTTTTTAACAACCCCAATCGCTCATCATAGATATTTCACCATATTATCTAACCATCTATATTTTTAAATTACTTAAACATATTTTTTCATTACCTTAACCATCTTTACTACACAATTCGTTTATTCTACATTTATTATCATATTCCTCTTTTATTAGTAATATATTACCTTTTAATTTTACAAATAAAAAAGCATTTTATTGAATTTCACTTCAATAAAATGCACATACTTACTCATTTAATGTATTTATCTGGTTTTGTTGCAATTTCGTTTGCAATAGAAGTAGCTATGTTACATACTTTCGCAAGCGCATCCTTTTCAATCATCGAGATATTATCCTCATCAGTATGATATCCTGTAGATGGACCATATTCAAAGAAAACCTCAGCTATTCCATTAATAGCAAAAGGCACATGATCACTTCTACTAGATTCATTTCTAGTATAAGAATAATTAAAGTCTTTTGCACAGGCCTCTGCTAGTTCAGCGGGAAATGGTTTAGAATCTTTAAGTAGTGTGTTTATAACAAGGTTATTCCCGGCTCCAACCATGTCCAAATTAATCATACCTATCATATTACTTATCTCGGCGCCTAATTTTTCCACAAAATAAGTGGAACCAACTAGTCCCGTCTCTTCTGATCCAAAGGCAATAAATTTAACATTACATTTCACTGGTTCTTTAGATAAAAGTTTTGCTATCTCAATCACTGTAGAAATTCCAGAAGCATTATCATTTGCAGCAGGCGTATCCACCCCATCATAATGTGCACCTATCACTAAAGTCTTAGTATCCTTAGTTTCCTTTTCAGCCTTTAAGGTAGCAATGACGTTTTGAGACTGAGATGGTTCGCATATGGAGTCTACCTTAAGTCTGACTTCTAAATTTTTATTAGAACTAATCTGTTTTTTTAAAGACTCTCCATCTACTCGACCAATTGATATTGCAGGAATTTTAGAAAGGCTAGAAAGGCTTGCGGATACTGGTTGTTCCGATTTTGGGTCAGGATCATAAAAAATTACTCCAAGAGCCCCCTCTTTAGCAGCTCTTTCTGTTTTTACTTTAAAGAAGTCGCCACCTCGTTTTATTAATACTATTTTATTTTTTACATCAGCCTGTTTTAGATGATCTGCTGTACCCATATCACCATCAACAATTTTAGCACTAAACCCTTCTTTTGGAGTAGGAGCGGTAAAGGTTAATGCTTTCGAGGTCATAATTATATTTTTTTCTCCATTTATTTTAAGTTCTGTTCCATTACACTGAAAGGCAGTAATCGGGAAGCTTTGTAATTCTACTTCTAAGCCTATATTTTTAAATTGCTTCGAAATATATACAGCAGCATTTTTTTCGCCTTCAAACCCTGTAATTCTTGCATTATCTTTGTTAGCAAGAACTAAAACATTAGTATAAATATCATCTGCTGAAAGCACCTTTGAATAGTCTTTAAAAGAAATTTGAGTACTTTGATTTAAAGAGCAAGAAGTAAAAATAAAAAGCAGTGTAATTATGAATGATAATGACACAAATGTTCTGATTTTCTTTATGATAAGTCCCCCTTTAAATATGTTTGATACAAAACTCATTATACCATAATATGGATAATTAGCAATATAACAGTTATAAATCTGATTTTTTACAATCTAAATAGTTTAAAATTAAGGCTATGTTTATGAATGGTGTTGAAATAATAGCATTTTAAGCGAACAAATAGTTCCCTCCTTTAAAATACTTTTTAACTTTTCAAGCCTAATTGATTTAAGTGTTTATCTAAAAACATCTAAAAACATCTACATACCCTAAAAAAAGCAAACCTAATTAGGCTTGCTTTAAAACGTTTATTTAACGTATAAAAATACTTGAGTACCTTCATGATATATCTTAAATTGATGAAGTTTGCTTGCAGTAAGTTGGTAATTGAGATATTTAGCTTCTATATCACTATCGTCTTGGAAAGTTGAATTGTAAAGTTTTGAGATTGAAGCAAGTTGCGTAGCATCTTTCTCTCCAAGTAAGTCGTATAGTATGCTATTTAAAAGTTTTATTGCAGTTGGGTTGCTATTTATATCTCCCCAAAGCGAAATACTAGAATAACTATGACATCTTTGATAGCTTACTGTAGACGAAGCATTGTCATAGGTAAAGTAGTTAATATCATTCCACATTATGTCTTCTTCAGGTAATAACTTAGCTATTGATTGTAAGTTTATCATATCCGTTGGATATTTTTTTACTGATGGAGTGTTTGGTATTAATTTGTAACCATCTATAGTTCCATCTGAAGTGTTTACAACCCCACTAGGTAGAGGTTTTATATCAGACTCAGAGAATCCTGTTCCTATAACTACTAAATCATTACATGCCCAAGCAAATTCTTTTATACTATCAGTCGCATTTTTATCAAGTAACATAACTGGATGATTTGTCTTATATCCATACACAGAACCTACCAAAGCACTATGAAAATCTGTTCCAGTTGTAATTGTTAAAGAATCTGTATCAGGTTTGAAATATTGAATAACCTTTTTGGATGTATCGTATCTATTTTGTCCGCTTAT
>NZ_JBNMNU010000164.1:0-9596 GCF_051278035.1 Clostridium sp. | reverse complement strand
GAATACTTAGGCCCAAATATTAAGTCCTTACATGTAGCTTTTTTAGGTAAAAGAGATATAGCCTCTACGGCTATTTTACCACCCCAAACTATTCGTGCATCAGCTTTTAAAGACATTTGAGAATTGTGATACACATCTTCGCTATTAAAATAAATAAAGGCAATATTTTTTAATATAACCTTAGAAGAATATGTATTTCCCCGATACTCAATTACAATATCATCCAAAAGTTTCAGTAATTTGTATACTATACTAACACTTCCCTTAGACACACGAAAAATATTTGCATTCTTACATAAGATACTCTGTAGTACAGAATAAATTCCAAGCGTAGGTACATTACTAGCCATCCAGTGGCAAACTATACCCTTTGGTTGTGCTTTAATGTATTTTCCATCCTCTACCTGTACAAAATCATTTAGGTATTCGATATTACCTAAGTTAAGCTTTAACTGTTTTTCCATATTAGCTTTCTTTAAATAAAAACTTAAAAAGGGAACCCCTTCTATTTTTAATAATTCTCTGTTTGATCTGATTTTTTTACTATACTCATCTATAATAAGTAATATAACTTCTATAGGAAATTCATAGAGTTCGGAAAGACTTTTATTTAAACAGGCATCTATTTTATCAAAGTCTTCAAATGACACTCCATTTTCAAAGAATTCACCATTTAGTCCATAACAATTTATCATCTTCCTACCTCCTTTTCTGCAAAGGTATCTCCGCATCCTCTAATTTCAGCCTTATCCACGCGAGATTTAAATCTAAAATACTTACCGCATCTACCACAAGGACAATCATCTACACCTATAAATTGACCAATATCCTCAGTTAGAATAGCTTGTGATGGATAACTAGAGCCTAATATACTCATAACCTCTATAAGCCCCGATTCACCAACCTTCACTTCTTCTAAAGTCTGTATATCCCTTATAATTATCTCTGCAAAATCTGGTACATGTTTATGTCCATACTCACAATCAACAAAAACTACCCCTACCTGTTCAACCATTCCATAAAAATCTATAACATTAGCTGAACTTGTGTTAAATATATTTGCTACGGTCTCTGAAAATTCTTTTTTTTCTACTTTTTGAGAAACAAGTTTTTTCCACCCACCACTATGTAACAACTTTAACTTAGGCATATGTATCTTTATACCCTCTTGTTTTAACACTTTCAGAAATTTAGACCACACTATATATGTAAATCCATAAACTAATATTTCCTCATCCTTATATTTTTTTTCAAACTCACGAAGCCTATCTATGTTTAATTTCAGTTCTCCATTTTTTTTGTCCATAACATAAGTAATTTTATTCCCAAAAGTACTTACCCCTCTTATAGCCGCGCCACGTGCAGTTATAATATCTCCTCTTTTATTGCTGTCTGAGGAATCTACAATAAGCATTGGTCTTCTACTTCCGCCCAAAAAACTTTTCAATGTACTTGTAAGCCCTTGTGTCTGCCTTATTGAAGTCTTTTTATCTAAATATATTTTACTAGGAATTCCTGTGGTTGTAGCACTAGAATTAAGAACTCTTACAACCTGTTCGACCGTGCATATTCTAAGGTCAAAATATTTAAACATGTTTACTGGTATATATGGAACTTGCTCTAATGTTTTAATATTATTAATGTCTATATCTAATTTATCATACATAGCATTTAGGTTTGGGTTCGTCCTATTGTGTTCTAGTTGACCTAATATGATGCTTAGAAGTAGCTTATCTTTCTTTTGCTGCTTTATATTAAATTGTTCCCCTAGTATTAGCTCATCTAATAATCCTAATTCCTCCATCTAATTTCCCCCTCTTGCCTTTATTTAATATCTTTAAGACTTTTTAATAACACCTTCCCTGAAGAATTTTTGGGAAGCGCCTTTAGGAATTCAATATACCTTGGAGCTTTATATGAGGGTAACTGCTTTTTACAAAATTCTGATATATATTTAAAATCTATAGAAGATTTATTTTCTATTAATACTACAAAGACCTTTACAGCTTCACCTAAAAGATCGTCGTATACTCCAATAACCGCACATTCTACCACCTGCGGAATTTGCGCTATTACGTCCTCTATTTCCTTTGGACTTATTCTATTTCCGCCACTTTTAATAATGTTTTTTTCTCTTGAAACTATATATATATACCCCTCACCATCTACTTTGGCTAAATCTCCTGTATATAAGTATCCACTTCTTATAACTTTCGTAGTTTCGCTATTATCGTTAAAATAGCCCTTCATTATATTTCCACCCCGAGCGGCAATCTCGCCTATTTCTCCAGGTCCGACTTTCTTTCCTTCGCTATTTAAAACTACCAATTCAGTTCCACTAATTCCTTTCCCTATGGAATTCATTTTTTTATTAATTAAATGCGGTGGCAAATAAGATAACCTTGATGTGGCCTCCGTTTGACCATACATTATGAAAATATCTACTCCTTTTAAAATATCTATAAGCTCTTTTATAAAAATATCTGATAACTTACCACCCGCTTGAGTTATATATCTCAGTGTAGGTAACTTAGTTTTTTTTATATCTGTCATTCTAAGTAGTATTTGGAAATTGCTAGGAACACCTGAAAATCCTGTGCAATTATACTTGTTTATATCCTCAATAACTGTTTGAGGAAACATAAATCTATTATTAATAACAATGCTCCCACCTACCCTAAAATGGGTATGCAAAATTGAAGTACCATAGCAATAGTAAAAAGGCAGTACCATTTCCACTCTATCATGCTTTGTAATACTAAGATAATCTATTATTGAATTTGTGTTAAACATAAGATTATGATGAGTAAGCATTACCCCCTTGGGTTTTCCTGTGGACCCAGAAGTAAAAAGTATTACAGCCACATCCTCTTTTATATCTATACTATGATTATCTTTACATGTGTCTATATCATTATATTCAAATGACTCTGTATAAATCTCAACATCATCAGAAACCAATTGCTTTATTTTAGAAGTGAATTTATTCTGACTAAATATTAATTTAATATTTAGAGAATCAACAATAAACTTTATTTGATTGCTATTTAAATCCGGATTTATAGGAACACAAATAGCACCGCTTTTAATTATTCCAAAATAATTTTCAATAAAAAAATTAGAATTTGCTGAAACCAAAAGCACAGCATCTTTTTTAGAAAGCCCCTTGTTCGTAATGAAGGAAGCTTTCTTATTTACATTTTCAAATATTTCCTTATAACTTATTTCATTTTCAAAAATCACAGCTGTTTTATCGTGTTTTGATGAAAATTGAAAAACATAATCAGTAAAGGTCATATCTTAACGCCATATTTTTCAAGCATTTTCTTAATACCACCTATAGTATACATCCTAGAAATATCAACCACCTCTAATGATATGTCAAAAATTTCTTCTAAAGTTGTTACAAGATCGACATGTCCTAAAGAATCCCAAGAATCTATATCATCTGGTCCTAAATCATCATTTATATCTTCCACCTTTTTAAAATCAAACACATCACATAATGCCTTGTTTAGTTTTTGTAAGTTGTTCATAATAATTCCTCCTAAATAGTTTAATTTGTTTTATTTATAGCAATATTCGTGCCAACTTTCCTCTTAAAGAGAATTTTTACGCTTCGCCAGATATAATTCTTTTCTCTTCTTCGTCAAAATCGAAATAATCATAAAGATAATTGTTGTCTTTGTAATCAACATCTATCATTGTTGGAATACATAATTTCATTAAATTATTCGGATAATATTCATAAGCATCTTCGCCTAATTTCTTTGCAAAGGTTTTAAAGTAAAATTCATATATTTTGCTATTTAATAAAAATAATAAAAATTCGTAAGTAAAAGGCACATTTTCTTTTAATATAAGTGCATATACATCTGCACTAAAGTAACTTCCATTGTCAAGTGCGAATCTATTGCTGCTGGCTTTAAAGGGGAAAACTATTTTTTCTCCTTCAAATATGCTTTGCTTTCTGCCCCATTGAAGTTCGTACCATTTCCTAATACCTCTGACGCATTCTCTTCTTTTTAATAGCTTTTCCTTTTGTTTTCCGATATAAGCAATGGCACTTGGATACTCTTTAGAGTTATTAATCAAATCCGAATATATTATATAACTATCTTTTCTTATAACTTCATTTCTCCCTATGTAACTACTCTTAATCCATGGTTTAATTATGTTTTTCTCTATATTTTCTCTTTTAGAAGTATCCTCTGTCAATACAAACGCTTTATCACAACCTGTTATAACTCCTTGATAACTATTACATATATTACTTAGATGAGTAAAGCTTCTTTGCTCTATTTTATTTATTATATTTCTATGTTTTTCATCCCTTAATATCCAGCCCTTGTTATTTAATTGGTTTTGATTTATGAAAAATCTATTAAACTTATTTCCCATTTTTAAAAATAAACTGTTGTAAAATTCTATGTTATTTTTACCTTTTACGTTTATTGGTTTGATAATTTCAATTTCATTTTGCTCCTTTTGATGATTTGTTACAAACATAATTACAGGGTCTATTCCGACATTTTTAAATGGTCTTATCCCGTAAAAATCAATAACTCTGTCTATGGTACATACTCCTTTTAAAACTTTGCGCAAATTTTCTCCGCTGGGTGACTCTAAAAAATATCTTGAAGTTATAAACGTAAGCTTTCCCATGTTTCCAAGATCTTCTAGTGCCTTTTTAAAAAAACAATAGGACAAATCACCTTTATCTCTATACACTTCTCTGTATCTGATTTTTAGATGCGATGCATATTCCTTATCTATAGCTTTTTTACCAACATACGGTGGATTGCCTATGAAAACGTCATATTTATGCATTTTCTCATATAATAAAAAATCATCATTAAAAATATTCCTACAAATAGCACCCCCACTTAAATCATATAAATCTATAATCAGTATTTTTATGGCTATCTCATCAATATCGAATCCATATATATTATGTTTTATTATATGTTCATCAATGCACTCAATATTAATATTCAAGCCATTTCTTTCATTTATTACAGATAAATTTTCCACATATAGATTTTTAAGAAATTTAAAACAAGGAATTAATATATTTCCTGTTCCACAAGAAGGGTCCACAATTTTCATGTACGGGTTGTCTATTATCTGCTGCGACTTTATGGTGTTTTCAATCATATATGAAGCTATAGGGTCTGGAGTGTACACTGTACCTTTTTCTTTATTATTTTTGATAAACTCATAATAAACTTCCCCAAAACACTTTTGCTGCGATGCTTTTATTTCATTTTTATAATTTTCTAAGGCGATTATTTTGAACATATCGTCTATTGGACTTAAAATAATATTATATAATTCACATATCTTTTGTTTAAACATATCTAACATTTATTATCTCCCACCTATTTAACTAAATCTTAAGCTTAAGCTACTTTCTTGTACTATAATCATAGGCTACATACAAACTATGCATAGCTCGAATGTAGCCTATATTTAAAAGTATATCATAAATTCTTAATATGTTGAACTATATAATACTATCATCTACAATTGATAATACTTCATCTCGCTTTTCTCTCCCACATTTAACTAATTGTTTACATTTAGAAGTGATTTCATCTTTATATGTTTCATCTTTAATACTAGAAAGATTTATTTTAACATTTAAAATAGCACTCTCAATGGATGCTTGAAGCATTAAAGCTGCCACTCCAGCATCAGATATAGCATTTTTGTTCCCGAGTTCGGCTGCTATTTTAACATGCATATATATTTTATATGATTCTTCTGCAACCTTCAAAGGAATTTCGAGTGCTGCTTTATATCCTTCTTGTATCTTTTGACTCCTTATTTTCTTTTCTTCATCGCTTTGTTTTGGAAGTTTAAATGCTGACATCAAAGTTAAAAAAACCTCCGCATCACTGTTCATTAAGTCCAAAAAATCTTCCTTATGATTAAGACATTGCTCTAAATTTTTGTCAACGATCATTTTATCTTCCTCACTGTATGCATTGTATGCCTTTTTATCTACAGTTAAATTAAATACCATTGCACATAGGGCACTAGATAATGATGATCCAAAAGCTGCAACACTTCCCCCTCCTGGTGCAGGTGAATTTGATCCCAGCTCACCAATAAATTCTCTAACAGTTTTTTGGTCTAACATTTTATAATCTCCTTTCTCAAAAGTTAGTTTTGCACAACAATTTTACCATTTTTTATAACTGTTTCTACAGCATTTGCTCCAAAATGATATATTAAATAATTTAAATTCTTGCTATTGAAAACAACAATATCTGCTTTCTTTCCTACTTCAATGCTTCCTATTTCCTTTTCACGGTTTAATGCACATGCTGCATTTATTGTCATTGCATTGATAATCTCCTCAGGGAACATTTTCATACCAAAACAAGCAAATGTCATAACCGTTTGTAATGATTCTGTGGGTGAAGTACCTGGGTTGCAGTCTGTAGCTAAAGTCACTGTTACGCCTTCATCTATCATTTTTCTAGCTCTTGCAAAATTGTTTAACATTAAATAAAAAGAGGTTGATGGCAGTAATACAGCCACCACATCATTTTCAGCTAATGCCTTTATTCCTACGTCTGACGCTGCAACTAAATGTTCTGCCGATGTAGCTTTTAGTTCACCTGCAAGTTCAGCACCCTTAACTGTTTTAACTTCATCTGCATGGATTTTTATATTCAATCCAAACTTTTTACCAGCCTTTAAAATGCGTCTACATTCTTCTACTGAAAACACACCTTCCTCACAAAAACAATCAATGAATTCTGCTAGTTTATTCTCACTTATGTATGGAATCATATTATCAATTATGTTTTCAATGTAACCTTCCCGGTCCATTTTGTATTCCTTTGGAAGTGCATGAGCTCCCATAAATGTGGATACTATATCTATAGCTTGAGTACTATTCAAAGTCTTATTTACACCAAGGATTTTAACCTCAGTTTGTAAATCAAGCCCATATCCTGATTTACTTTCCACAGTAGTAGTACCATGTCTCAGCATTACATCTAGTCTTTTTCTACTTTCTTCTATAAGTTGCTCTACTTTAATACTTCTAGTATTTTCTACGGTGCTAAGTATTCCCCCACCACTTTTTAATATTTCAATATAACCCACCTTATTAAGCTTTAGAGGTAATTCATTTTCTCTTGAGCCAGCATATACAACATGTGTGTGTGGATCTATAAGGCCTGGAGTAACAGTCCTACCAGTTCCATCAATAACTGTGGTATCACCATTTACATATTCTATATAACCATCGCCTTCTCCTACTTCTTTTATTCTGTCATCTTCAATAACTATATATCCATTTTCCTTTATTTTGGCATCCTTCATCTCTTCACGTTTCTTCCCATAACTTCCGTCGCAAGTAACTAGACAATCAATATTTTTTATTATAATAGACAATATATTTTCCTCCAATCCGTATAACCTCTTTTAAAAGATTATTCCCAAATTCTCTTTTCTAACACTTGCTTCATTGAAAAATCTTCTATTTGCAAATAATATTCTGCACATTGAATTAATGCTTCCATCGGTAAGAGTCCAATAACTTCACTTCCTACCACCGTCACGCCATAGCGTTTTGCTTCCATCTTGACCATTTCAAAAGCCCTATATACTGCTGTTTTTTCATAATTAACTAGATTCATAGACACTTGTGTTATATTTCTTTCCTCCAATTTCACTCCCATGGCTTTTACAAATTTTAAACCCCCGCCAATATTTCTAACAGTTTTAGCTATTTTAACAGCAATTTCAAGGTTATCCGTTCCTAAATTCACATTAAAAGCTACTAGTGGTACTCTGGCACCTATTGCAACGCAACCACCTTTAACGTTAACCTCAGATAAACCGTAATCTGGCGCCCATTTATCTTCTTTAATTTTTTCAAAGAATCCTTCGTATTGTCCTTTTCTTACTGTAGCTAAATTTTCTCTATAGGTAGCAGTAGCGGCTTTTTCATATAAATATACTGGTACATTGAATCTATCTGCAATTTCACTTCCTACCCTATTTGCGAGTGAAACACATTCCTCCATAGTAACTCCACTAATCGGAACAAAAGGCACTACATCCAAGGCTCCCATTCTAGGGTGTGCGCCGGTTTGAAGACTCATATCAATATTTGCATAAACTCTTGCTGCCATGTCTAATATAGCCTTTTCTACCTTCTCAGGTGTTCCAAGAAAAGTAACCACTGTTCTGTTATGATCACTGTCTGATGAGTAATCCAGTAATTTTATTCCCTCGGTTCCCCTAACTGCATCAATAATCTTTTCAATCACTTCGCTATTTCTTCCTTCACTAAAATTAGGAATACATTCCACTATTTTCGCCATTTTGTTTTCCTCCTAAAGTTTATTATAATTTCTTACAAAATCTAGTAATTTAAACTAGTACCTTTATCTTTTGTTCTACTCTTTTCAATATAGACCCATCCTGAATTAACTTAGTTACCTTATCCATTTCAACATACATAACTACATCTTTTTCAATAAAATCTACATTTTCTCGTACTACTTCATAAGCTTCTTTTGTACCTACTCCTAAAGCATATCCTTCTCTAAAGTCTATAGCTTGACAAGCTGCCATAATTTCAGTAGCTAAGACTCTTTGAATGTTTTCGATAATATCTCTACCTTTTCTAGCTGCTATAGTTCCCATACTTACATGATCTTCTTGATTTGCAGAAGATGGAATAGAATCAACTGAAGCTGGATGCGCTAAAATTTTATTTTCAGACACTAATGCAGCCGCTGCATATTGAGTTATCATAAACCCAGAATTTAGTCCACCTTCTTTTACTAAAAAAGCTGGTAAATCATTTAATTGGTAATTAATAAGTCTCTCAAGTCTTCTTTCTGAAATGCTACCCATTTCAGCCATTGCTATTCCTAAAAAGTCAAAGCTTAATGCCATAGGTTGCCCATGAAAATTACCCCCAGAAATAACATCTCCCTCTTCTGTAACTATTGGATTATCTGTAACTGAGTTGATTTCAATGTCCACCTTGCTTTTAATATACTCTAGTGCATCTTTACTTGCACCATGAACCTGAGGTATACATCTTAATGAATATGCATCTTGTACTCTTATTTCTCCTTGAGATGTTATAAATGTGCTTCCCTGTGTTAAATTCAATATATTCTTAGCAGTTTGAATTTGACCACTATGCGGTCTTATACTATGTGTTCTTGGATCAAATGCATCTTTTACACCTCTTAATGCTTCTAAACTCAATGCTGCAGCGATGTCACTTATTTTAAGTAGATTTATAGCATCATACACAGCTAATGCACCTACAGCAGTCATAACTTGCGTACCATTTATTAGAGCTAATCCTTCTTTAGCTGTAAGCTCTATAATTTTTATACCTGCCTTTTCCATAGCCTCTTTACCTGGTAGTATTTTTCCATTAAATTCTGCTTCTCCATTTCCAAGCATTGGAAGAACCATATGGGCTAGTGGCGCTAAATCACCTGATGCTCCAAGTGATCCCTTTTCAGGAATTATTGGATTCACTCCACTATTTATCATTTGGATTAATGTTTTAAGTGTACTTAGTCTTATTCCAGAATATCCTTTTG
>NZ_JBNMNU010000163.1:0-9604 GCF_051278035.1 Clostridium sp. | reverse complement strand
TTATGCTTTTATTTTGTTTATTGATTTGGAGAATATCAAATTACATGTATTTTAAGGCTGAGCCTTTAAAGGCAATGTTTAATGCACAGTACACAATAGATGAAAAATATGGTATGCGTTATAAATTACTCGATTGTGATGGAAAGACACTATTAAATTATGAAAAGATATATACTGCAGTTATTGATCCAGTGGATTATTTCAGATTTAATGAATACACCAGCAAATATGACATGGAAGTATTGACCATTACTTTAAGAAATTATAATGTCAACTATGATTTAGACAAGATTAAAGAGAATGTTAGTTTTGAAAAAGTAAGATTTAATATTGACAAAGTAACGTTTGATAAGATTAAGGATATCAATGGTGTAAAGGGTTTTTATACTTTTGAATCAAATGAAGTAATTAACGATAGATATTGGAAAATCGAAAACTTATTATCAAATCCTAAATACAATAAGAGCGGTGAACAATATCCTGTATTCAAAGATGATGACTCTTTAGAAATGCAAATATATAATAAAACTAAAAATAATAAAAACGAAAAAATTAGGTTTGATAAAGAGGTTGATGGTAAAATTTCTGACGGCAGAATTATATATCCAGAAAATAATGTTAATGTAAGACTAACTTTAGATAAAGAAATTCAAGAAAAAGTTGAGGATATTCTTCATGAAGAAAAATATACTCAAATTGGTGTTGTACTAATGGAGAGTGCCAATGGAAAGATAAGAGCAATGGCACAAAAGAACGATACGCTTAACAATGCGAATTTAGGAATAGCTTATCCAGGATCTATATTTAAAACTATTGTATCTGAAGCGGGACTGGATCTGAACATAATAGACAAGAATGAAATATTTACAGTGGATGGTAAATCATTTGAGAAACTTGATAAGCATGGAAATGGATATAAATATACACATGGAGGGGCTTATTATGATTCTTCTAACGACATATATGCTCAGATAGGCACGAAGGTAGGCCTTGAAAACATATATGATTATGCTGAGAAACAAGGACTATTAAGTAAGATATTAAATCTCCATTTTGAAAATATTGTTAAGGTGGATTTATCAACCAATGATGGGAATATAAGTCAGTCTGCTATTGGGCAAACAGATAGAATTACACCTCTTCAAGCTATTAACATTCCTAATACTGTTATAAACAAAGGAATGTATGTTCAGCCAAGCATAATAGAAGCTTATGTAAATGACACTAATGAAGTTTTAGAGGAAGTAACTTATAAAACTTCGCAGGTATTAAAAAGTGAAACAGCAGAAACAATGAAATACTTTATGATGGATGTTGTAACCAAAGGGACAGGGAAACAGGCTTACATAGAAGGTATGGATATAGGTGGTAAAACTGGAACTACTGAGTATTATGATAAGGGTAAGAAACATTCGGATGGTTGGTTTGTTGGCTTTTTCAATTTGAATGGGAAAAACTATTCTATGGTTGTATTTGTGCCTGATATTGATATTGATAGTGAAGGAAAAGATGACGAGGAGGGTGGAACCACAGCTGCTCCAATTTTTAAAGAGATAGTTGAGGCTCTTAAAACAGTGAAAGTAATAAATAAGAAAGCTATAAAATTTATTAAATAAATTTTAATGTACAGGCAATATTAATAAAATAAATCATATTATATTAATAAGCACTATTAGGAGGAACATCCGTGTTTTTCATGAATTGTTTATTAGATATTCTGGGAAATGTTACATTTCTAACAGCTTATATTACTGGTAGTAGTTCATTCCCTCAACCGTTAAGTGAAGAAGAAGAAAAATCTTATTTAACAAAACTAAAAGGCGGAGATTTACTAGCCAAAGGAATACTCGTTGAACGAAATTTAAGACTAGTTGCACATATAGTTAAAAAGTATTCCTACCCAGGAAAGGATGTAGATGATCTCATATCTATAGGTGCTGTAGGGCTTATTAAGGCTATTGACTCTTTTGATACAAATAAGGGAACAAGGCTTGCTACTTATGCTGCAAGGTGTATAGAAAATGAGATACTTATGCTTATTCGAAATAACAAGAAAACAAAAGGAGAAATTTACCTTCAGGATCCTATTGGCATTGATAAAGAAGGAAATGAAATATCTCTAATGGACGTATTAAGTAGTGATAAAGATTCTATCATTGAGATAGTGGAAAATAAGATACAAATAAAAAAACTTTATAATGAGATAAATGCGGCCTTAATGGATAGAGAAAAAGTAATAATTAGAATGCGATATGGATTATTTGATGGCAAAACTAGGACCCAAAGAGAGATTGCGTTAATTTTAGGGATTTCTAGATCATATGTGTCTAGAATCGAAAAAAGGGCTTTAAAGAAACTTTATAGAGAGCTAAATAACAACAATAAAACTAGTTTGAATAATGACAATAAATTATAATAGGTAGTAAAAAAAAGGATAATCTTATAATTTTGTCGAATATAATAATCTGAGATTATAAATGGTGTGAACCTTATGAAGGGTGTGAATTTTATAAGAATTAATGCTCATTTCGCCTTAGATATTGGAAAGCTTCACTAAACGAACAGGGGGATAAACAATGATATCACTATGTGAATTACTAGAGAAAACTACCGAAGAAAAAGCCTCGGACTTACACCTAACGGTTGGATCTGTACCAGTTATTAGAGTTAATGGTCATCTAATAAAGGTAGGGATAGATAAATTAACACCAGGAGATACTGAAAATTACTCAAGAGAAATTTTAGAGGAAACTTATAAAGAGTACTGTGAAAATGGAGAAATTGATACTTCTTATTCTATTTATGGTCTAGGAAGATTTAGAGTTAATATTTATAAGCAAAGAGGTAGCGATACTATAGCAATTCGAGCAGTAGCGTTAAAAATACCTACGTTGAAACAACTAGATTTTCCAGAGGTTGTTAGAAGTCTTACCACAAAACAAAGAGGTTTAGTTTTAGTAACAGGTCCCACTGGAAGTGGTAAAAGCACTACGCTAGCAGCTATGGTTAATGAGATTAATTCTACTAGAGCTTGCAATATCATAACACTCGAAGATCCAATAGAATATTTGCATAAACATAACAAATCCATTATTAATCAAAGAGAAATTGGTAAGGACAGTAAAAATTATAAAAATGCGCTAAGAGCTATCCTTAGAGAAGATCCAGATGTTATATTAGTAGGGGAAATGAGAGACCTTGAAACTATTTCTATTGCTATTACTGCAGCTGAAACTGGACATTTAGTTTTTTCTACTTTACATACTATTGGTGCTGCAAAAACCGTAGATAGAATAGTAGATGTCTTCCCTCCACATCAGCAGCAACAAATTAAAGTTCAATTAGCTGCTGTAATGCAAGGAATAGTTTCTCAACAACTAATTCCCAAAATTAATGACATCGGAAGAGCTGCGGCCATTGAGGTAATGGTATCAACCCCAGCAATCCAAAATCTTATTAGAGAAGGTAAAACACATCAATTACAGTCTTGTGTTCAAACTGGAGGGAAATATGGGATGAAAACTATGGATATGGCAATTGCAGAGTTATTTAAAAAAGGTATTATCTCTAAAGATGAGGCAATGACGTATTCAGTAGATACTGAAATGATGGTAAGAATGTTATCACTTTAGTCTAATAAAATTACTAAACAAAATAAGATTGCATATTTTATATATTCCTATTATAATTACTAAGAGTAACAATTTAACTCTTTAATCATAAATTTAATATAATTTACTAATTGTAGATTTAAATTATATATATTGCTAAATAAGTTGCTAAATGTGAGAAATATTTAAATTTTCAATGAATATTATAAAAAATTGATAATAATAAGAGGAGAATTTATTTTTATGTTGAATATGTTAACTTAAGGTTTCTCTTATGAGGGGAGGTTAGAATTAATGAATGAACAAATAGTAGGAATTGATTTAGGAACGTCAAAAATATGTGGAGCCGTTGGTAAAATTAGTAGTAATGGACAACTTCAAATTATAGGCATTACATCAGTAGCATGTAGTGGTTTAAATAAATCAGTTGTAATTGATATTGATAATACAGCTGAATCTATAAAACAATGTATAACACAACTCGAACGTATGACAGACTCACAAATCAGTGAAGGATATATATCACTACCTGGAGGAGTTTGCGAACTAGTTAGAAACACAGGAATGATTGAAATATCTGCTGATGACAAAGAAATTAAACAGAGCGACATGGACAAAGTGTTAGAAGCAGCTAAGCTTATTTCAATTCCAGCAGATAATGAAATAGTAGGTGTTGAGCCTGAACAATATATTGTTGATGGTTATGACAATATTAAAGATCCGAGAGGAATGAGTGGCTTAAGGCTTGAAGTTGAAGCACAGGTTGTAGTTGCAAAATCGACAGTGGTTAGAAATTTATTAAAAAGTTTGCAAAAGGCTGGGATTAAAGTTAATGGTATAGTACTAGGGCCTTCAGCGATATCAGAGGCTGTTCTAATAAAAGAAGAGAAAGATATGGGCATAGCACTCGTAGATGTTGGATCAGCAACTGTTGATATATCTATTTACGAAAGTGGGAATCTAAAACATACTTCTATAGTTCCGCTAGGTGGAGAGAACATTACTAATGATATTTCAGTTTGTCTTAAGGTTCCTTTTAGTGAAGGTGAAAGATTAAAACTTAAATTTGGAAGTTTAGTTAAAGGCAAAGGAACTGAGGATGAAAAAATTAGAGTTAAAGATTCTTACAGTAATGTAATGGAAATCGACAACAATCTATTAGTTGATATAATCCAGGCTAGGGTAGAAGAATTATTACATCTAATTAAAAGTAACTTGGTAAATAGTGGATCGTATAAAGAAATCTCCGGCGTTGTTATTGTTGGCGGGGGGATATCCTTATTTAGAGGTGTCATTGAACTAAGTAAATACATATTGGATAAACCAGTTAGAATTGGCTCGCCGGAGTATGTAGGCGCTGCTAGCCCTATATATGTTCCCGCAGTGGGTATAGTTGTCCAAGCTGTAAATAATATTAAAATTAATAATAGTTTATCTGAGGGATCAGATGAACTCAAAATGTCAAAAACCCAAAATAAAAAGGAAAATACTAAATTTGCATCAAAAGTTAAAAATTTTTTTGTAGATTTTTTCTAAAAAGGAGGTATTGTTGTGCTAGATTTTGATGTTGATATTCAGGAATTTGCTCAAATTAAAGTAATTGGGTGTGGTGGCGGAGGAAACAATGCTATAAACAGAATGATTACTGAAGGACTTAAAAACGTGGAGTTTATAGCTATAAATACAGATAAACAGGCATTAATTCTTTCTCAGGCTGTTCAGAAAATTCAAATTGGGGATAAACTCACTAAGGGACTTGGAGCAGGTGCTAATCCGGAAATTGGAATGAAGGCAGCTGAAGAAAGTAGAGATGAAATTTCTCAAGCAATAAAAGGAGCAGATATGGTATTTATTACTGCAGGTATGGGAGGCGGTACAGGTACTGGAGCTGCACCCGTGGTTGCTGAAATTGCTAAATCCATGGGGATACTTACTGTGGGTGTTGTAACAAAGCCTTTTCCGTTTGAAGGTAGGAAAAGAATGATTAATGCTGAAATTGGCATAAAAACTCTTAAAGAAACGGTAGATACTTTAGTGACAATTCCTAATGAAAGGTTACTAACCATGGTAGATAAGAAAACTACATTGATGGATTCTTTCAAATTGGCAGATGATGTTTTAAGACAAGGTATCCAAGGTATATCTGATTTAATCACTATACCAGGTCTTGTAAATCTTGATTTTGCAGATGTTAGAACAATTATGCTTGCTAAAGGTCTTGCGCATATGGGCGTTGGTAGGGCTTCTGGTGATAATAGAGCACAAGAAGCTGCTAAACAAGCTATTTCAAGTCCATTACTAGAAACGTCTATAGTTGGAGCTACAGGTGTGCTATTAAATATTACAGGTGGAATGGACTTAGGCCTTCTTGAAATAAATGAAGCCGCAGAGATTGTACAAGAAGCAGCCGATCCTGATGCTAATATTATATTTGGTGCAGTTATAGATGAAGATCTAAAAGATGAAATAAGAATAACAGTTATTGCAACTGGTTTTGAAAGCGACAGAGTAGTGGAAAATAAAACTGCGCCTAAGTCTAAAGGAAAAGAAACAATAAAACCTATTGAAGAAGTTGCGTATACTAAAGATTATGAAACTTCCGATTTAGAAATACCAGCTTTTTTAAGAAGACAAAATAAATAAGATGTATTTATTTTAATATGCTTAATAAACAATAAAGTGCCTATATGGCACTTTATTTGCGTTTGTTAGTACTTTATTTTTACAGTGGTCAATATGCCTTTGGGACAACAACGATGTAACTATAGGCATTTTATAGCGTTAGTAAAGGTATATGTAGAATGTAGAGTACTTTTTATATTTTAAATTTAAAATAATATGGAAATTGTTGGCGGTTTATGAAAGAATAAAAATATAGAATTGTAGTAAATAATGACAAAGTTTTGATTGTATAAGTTATATAATATATTTTAAAGGAGGAAGGACAAGTGATAATATATATAGATGTTCTTATACTAGTAAATTTTATAGTTAATCTATTCATATTGCACGTCACTGTTCAAACATTAAGAAAAAAAGTAAATCTTATGCGGATGTGCCTTGCAAGTTTTTTAGGCAGCTTATATGTTTTAACAGTAGTGTATCCCAAGCTTAAATACTTGTCTTATATACCTTTTAAAATATTAATAGTCATTGTAATGATTTTAATTGTTTTTAGAGAGAAAAATATATTATTCAATATTAAGGCTTCAATAGTATTTATATTTTATTCAATTCTTTTAGCAGGAATGTGTTTTTATATTGCAATGAGTAACTCCGGTGATACATCATTTAATGTAATTATAATTAATTTTCCCTATGAAAAACTAATGCTTTCAGTAATGATGATTTATATATTCATATATAGAATGATTGTTTTTATAGGGGATAGAAAAAAAATGTCAACTTTGATATTTACCGTCGATATAGTAAATAAGAGTTATAAAAAAACTATTAGGGCGTTTTTAGATACAGGGAATGAGCTTCGCGAGCCGGCCACTAATTTGCCAGTATTAATTGTTGAACGTGAAATACTAAGTGAGATAATGCTAGAGGAAAATAACACCTACCACATTCCATACAATGTAGTAAATGGAACCAACGGTAAACTTATAGGCTTTAAACCTCAGTACATCAATATTCATATTGATAAAAATATTGAAACAAGAGATGTTATTATAGCATTTTGTGAGTACAAACTAAGCAAAGATAACGACTATAATGGGCTTATGTCTAGAGGTATACTTAATTAATACTTTAAGTGTATTTAATTATTACCTGTTAATAATAGCGATAAGGAGGAAGTTATGTTTAATTTTAATGTAGTGTTAAACAAGTTACTTGTTAAGCTCAAAATGTTTTCGAAAAATTTGTTTTATATAGGTGGGAATGATGCACTACCACCTCCTTTAACTAAGGAGGAAGAGGATGAATTAGTAGTTAAAATAGATACAGGAGATAAAAAGGTTAGAGCCACCTTAATTGAAAGAAATTTAAGGCTAGTAGTATATATAGCTAGAAAGTTTGAAAATACAGGTGTAAACGTTGAAGACTTAATTTCTGTAGGAACTATAGGGCTTATAAAAGCTGTTAATACCTTTGATCCCGAAAAAAAAATTAAGCTAGCTACATATGCATCAAGATGTATAGAAAACGAGATTCTAATGTATCTTAGGCGAAACAGCAAAATCAAAACAGAAATTTCTTTTTATGAGCCACTAAATGTCGATTGGGATGGTAATGAATTATTACTTTCTGACATCCTTGGCACAGACAATGATGTGGTTTACAACGTTATTGAGGATGATGTGGACAAACAATTACTTTGCCTTGCTATGCAACGATTAAATTCAAGGGAAAAGGAAATTGTTCAATTAAGATTTGGTTTAAATGGAACCATAGAAAAAACGCAAAAAGAAGTTGCTGATATTCTTGGAATATCACAATCTTATATCTCAAGACTTGAAAAAAGAATAATAAAAAGATTAAAGAAAGAAATTAATAAAATGGTATAAGGTTGTCTCTAGTATAAAAATTAAATCATAGGGCCATAATTTAAATGTAATTATTTTGAAGGGGATGATGGCCTTATGATGATAAGTGAAGCAGAATTATGTAGACTCGATTCTTCAAGTTTAACAGAATTAAAACAAGAGGAAATGAATGAGCTACTATTAAAATTACAGCATGGCGACTACGAGTGTAAAGAAATATTTATTAAAGCAAACACAAAACTTATTTTAAGCGTAATAAAGCGCTTTAATAATCGAGGAAAGACAGTAGATGATTTATTTAAAGTTGGCTGCATCGGTGTTATGAAGGCTACTCAAAAATTTAATTTAAGTCTAAGTGATAAGTTTTCAACATATGCATTGCCAATAATAATTGAGGAAATAAGAAGATATTTAGTAGTTAATAATCAAACAAGAGCTAGCAAAGCATTAAGGGATATTGCATATAAAGCATTGAAGGTTAGGGATAATTTAGTAAGTTCAGGCAAGAAAGAACCTACTATATCTCAAATAGCAAAGGAATTAGAATTGTCTAAAGAAGATATTGTATTTGCTTTAGATATGCTACCAGAAATAAAGATGTAATAGACTAGAAAATTGCATTATAGTAAATTAGAAAGTAAGTAGAGGGCCTCTAACGGGGCTCTTTTTTTTATGAGAATGATATATAACACTATCGTTTAGAAATTTAGATATTAATTCAAAAAATTAAAAATGTTACATTAAAAAATAATATTTTTAGGATCTATTGAATATAAATAATATATAGTGTTAATGAACTAAAAAATAAACTAGAATAAGGACTAGTTGTTTTAGAAAAACGATTTTATGAAAACTAACAAGGAGGGAAAAAAATGGAAAGCTTAATGTTCTCAATTAATAATCTAAGGCAGATGGAAATAATAGATATAAATTCAGGCTCTAAAATGGGATATATTAAAGATTTAAGAGTTGACTGCGAGGACTATAGAATTATTTCAATATTACTTCCAAGCATAAAATCATCTTGGTTTAATAAAAACAATAGTATTGAGATAGCTTGGGAAAAAGTGAAAAAAATTGGTGTAGACGTTATTCTTGTAGACGGCAGTGAGATAAACATGGAAAATGAGTAATTACTATATAAATTCATCTGAAAAAGTGTATAATGTTATTATACTTGCTAATTATACTAAGAAAAGAGCGTGAGGAGCATTGAAATGTCCATTTTGCAGCTGTGAAGAGAGTAAAGTAGTTGATTCTAGATCAACGGAGGATAATATTGCAATTAGAAGAAGAAGAGAGTGTCTTAGTTGTTTAAAAAGATATACTACGTATGAAAAAGTAGAAGATATACCTATTTTAGTAATCAAAAAAGATTTTAATAGGGAATATTTTGATAGAACAAAAATAATAAATGGCTTAATGAAGGCATGCCAAAAGAGACCAGTATCTAGAATGCAAATTGAGAACATTTGTGACGAAGTAGAAAAACAACTAAAT
>NZ_JBNMNU010000162.1:0-9752 GCF_051278035.1 Clostridium sp. | reverse complement strand
ACCCTTATGATGAATATGTGGAACTACAAAAGATATACAAGGATCTAAAGGAGAAAAATTTAATACTTAATAAAAAAATAAATATGAATGAAGATGATGTTAAGCAAATTGATATCGGAACTGATAAATATCAAAAAATGGGGGCAGATGATAAAGAAGAAAAATATGTTTTAGAAAATAAGATTATTAAGGCTCAGGATTATATAAGCAGTAGTGCTGAAAGTCTTAAGAGCAGTCTAGAGATAAATAAAGTTGATGAATTTCTATTGCTTTGCAAAGAGAAAATCTCAACTTTTGATAGGAAGATAAACCTTACTACTGGGGTAATAAATGAAATATCAGAGGAACTTCAGGGTATAAAAGATAGTTTACTTATACTAAAATCAGATGATATGTATGAAGAGGTTAGGTCCTCAGTGGCTAAATATACTTCAGATAGCAAGGTTATTTTAATTACAAGGCGTAAGGATTTAAGGGATGCAATAGATAAAAAACAAAAGGGAAGAGAAGTTTTAGAAAGCGAGTTTAAGGGTGCTGAGGCGGAAAAGGATCGCATAGAGTATGATTTGAGAAACCTAAGAAAAGAAGTGGATTTTAAAATAGATGAAGAGATCCAATTTCCTATATATGGTGGAGCTGAAATTGATAGGTTGATAGAAAGTATAGGTAATTTGAAAATACCACTAAAAATATTAAAAAAGGATTTAGATGAGAATGAAGAGAAATATAAGGAAAAGAAAACAACTTATAGTATAAGAAAAGAGGATTTTTATAAGAAGTACAAGGAAATATTACTATTCACTATAGCATTGACGGATGTGGAAAGTCAGTTAAAAAAAGAGAAGTTAGAATTAGGTCAGCAGAAGCAATATTTTGATAATAGGAAAGATCAACTCACCTCCGAGAAAGAGGATATTAATAACACTATTACTGAACTTAATATTCAAAATGGTAAATTTGGATACTTATCAGAAGAGATTAAAGTGATAACATTGACGGAAGATGTTAAAGCGAGTCTTCCATACCATAGAAAAGAATTTGTTTCCAAGATAAAAGACAAATTACAAAATTTAAATGAAGTACTTAAGACTCAAAGTTTAAAAGTTGAAAAGGAGCAGCAAGGGTTTATTAAATTTTGTGATAGCGAAATTAATGATATTAAGCTTAAAGAAATGGCTGTAACGGGCATTCAACATAAAAAACTATTTAAGGATATATTAGAATGGCAGCAAAGGATGAATGAGAGAATAGCAAGAACCATTGAGATCGCAGAAAATGATATTAGAGATCACGATAAGGAAGTACAGCAATTTATAAGTCATCTTCATTCATATCTGCGTACAATGGCTCAGGAATTAAGGACCATTCCTAAAAAGACTAGGATAAAAGTACAAGATCAATGGAAGGATATCTTTCTGATAAATGTACCTGAATGGGATGAAAAAGAGGGTAAGGAAGAGCTAAGTAATCATATTGACTGGATACTCAAACAATTAGAAGGTGATCAATATAAGGATGAAAATGGGGTTGAGGTTGAAGCGAGTGTAAGAAAAGCTATAGAAAAATGGATGAAGTCAAAACAACTACTTCAAAATATAATGAAACAAAATTCAATTAAAGTCAAATGCAGAAAGGTAACCAATGATGGAAATGTGAGTAGTTCACCTTTTACATGGGAAGTATCAAACTCATGGTCAGGTGGCGAAAAATGGAGTAAGAATATGACTTTATTTCTTGGAATATTAAATTACCTGGCAGAGAAAAGAAAAAATATAGTATCTGCTGATAAACGTTATCGCACAGTTATTGTAGACAATCCATTTGGAAAAGCTTCCAGTGACCATGTATTAGATCCAGTGTTTTTTATTGCTGAACAATTGGGTTTTCAGATAATTGCATTGACAGCTCACTCAGAGGGGAAATTTATAAGGACATATTTTCCAATAGTTTATAGCTGTAGATTAAAGGAGTCAGATAACAGTAGCAATGTTAAAATTCTACTAAAGGAACGTGAAATACGAAAAGCTTTCTTTAGGGATAGTGACCCGGAGACATTGCGCAGAATAGGGCAATTAAAGCAAATGGATATATTTGATTATATTCCTAATTCCAATTTGGATAATACTGAAAGAGACTAAAAAAGGATATTTCTTTTTATAAACACAGAATTGAAACACTTAAAAGCATCGGCAAGGGGACTAGGGTTTTGCTGGATTGTAATTGTTACCTATTTGCAGCCCTCGTAGGTATCAGACCAACTCTCGTTACAGTTTCACTTCCAATATGGGTCGTAATAAGGCCATATTGCTTTTTGAAAAAGCGTTAAAATGTGATAATAAAATAATGATAGCCATCAACCTAAGGATTATATTTTAATCCTTAGGTTGATGGCTATGCTTTACTTTAGGTGGTTTAGGATAACAAAGAGTAATGAATTATAATGGATTTAATGATATAATTAGCAGTGTTGTATAAAGATGTAATCTAGTAAAAAATTTAAAAAATACAGTTTATCCCAGGGGTCTGACCCCGTTGGAGTAAGCTTGAAGGGGACGTATGATGGAGAATTTAGAAAGCATAATATCAATTGTGGATTTACGAATGAGCTATGGGAGTAAAAATGTGCTTAATGGAATAAATTTAGAGATTTCTCGCGGGCAGATAATAGGATATATAGGGACTAATGGTGCTGGTAAAAGTACCACTATAAAAATAATGCTTGGAATACTGGAAGGATACACAGGTAAGGTAGAAATACTTGGACAAGATATAAGTAATGGAAGTATAGAGTATAAAAAGAAAGTAGGTTATGTTCCAGAACTTGCAGATATATACGAAAATTTAACTGCTTATGAGTACATAAGTTTTTTAGGTGAAATATATGGATTAGAAGAGAAAAATTTTATTGAGAGAGCAAAAAAGCTTATGAGCCTATTCGGGATGGAGGATGTTATAAATTCTAGAATATCCTCATATTCAAAAGGAATGAAGCAAAAGCTACTTATAATTTGTAGTTTAATTCATAATCCAGATATATTATTTTTTGATGAGCCTTTAAGTGGACTAGATGCTAATAGTGTAATGGTGTTTAAGGAGGTTATGCGAACTCTTGCGCAGAGGGGAAAGACCATTTTTTATTCATCTCATATAATGGATGTTGTTGAAAAGATAAGTGATAGAATATTACTAATAAATGATGGAAGAGTAGTTGCAGATGGAAGTTTTGAGGAGCTTAACAATAATCAGAAGGAAGGGTCACTAGAAGAAATATTTAATCAGATAACAGGCTTTAATGATCATGCGCAGATTGCTAAAGAATTTGTTTCTCTAGCCTGCGAGGTGTAATTATGAAAAATTTTACCGTACTTGTGATATTGGACAAATTTCAATTATTATATAAAAAATTAGGTGTTAATTATAAGACTATGAGAATGATCCTCCAGATAAAACTAACTATGGATGGTCGTAGAGTTAGCACTGTAATGAGAAATAATAAAAAGGAAGATGATGAGGGGGATAAGAATAATTATTTATCCTTACTTATGATGAATTTATTTATGAGCATTTTTATTGGACTCATAATGATAATTGGTATGTCATCAATGATTTCTACAAATATTGTGATAGGCATAAATCTATTTATGATGGTATCACTAATGATATCTGATTTTTCAGCAGTGTTACTTGATGTAGGAGAGAAAAACATATTAATGCCCAAACCTATTGATAGTAAGACATTTAATGCAGCAAAGACTACTCATATATGTATATATTTAATGGGTTTATCACTGTCATTAAATTTGATTCCACTGGCTATTGGCACAGTAAAATATGGACCACTCTTTTTTGTGATATTTAGTATAGAAAGTATACTTGCAGTATTCATAGTTATAGCGGTAACGGCGTTATTATATACAATAGTTTTAAGGTTTTTTGATGGTGAAAAGCTAAAGGATATAATAAACTATTTTCAAATATTATTAGCCTTTGTATTTGGATTCGGATATCAACTAGTTATTAGACTTTTTGATTCTACAAATATGAACAGTGAATATGTGCCGAGGCTTTGGCATGCGCTACTTCCATCAATGTGGTTTGCGGCTCCATTTGGGATATACATCGATGGGAATAAACAATCTTTTCTAATATTTTTATTTGTACTGGGAGTTGTAGGACCGATTTCTCTAATTATAATTTATATTAAAGCTGTAGTACCTTATTTTGAGAAGAACCTTCAAAAATTAAATGAAAATGGAGGGAACGTAAGTAAAACAAGTGAAAACAGAAAAGAGTTTATAGCGCGCCTGGTCTGCAGGGACAAGGTGGAGAAGAGTATGTTTAAATTCACTCAAAATATGATAGCGACGGAAAGAAACCTTAAGCTTAAGGTATATCCGACCCTTGCAATGGCAGTATTTATGCCAGTTCTACTTATTTTTATGGAAAGAGGAAATGGTAAATCATTCATGGATAATATTCAAACTGGCTATGGCGGAAAAATTCATTTATTAATGTATATGAGTATATTCCTATTATGTTTTTGTACAGCGTTTATAAACAATAGTGATAGCTATAAGGGGGCATTTATATACAAAGTATTACCAATAGAAAATCCAGGTATAATACTAAAAGGAGCAATAAAGGGAACTATATTTAAGCTAATAATACCACTTTATATATTAGAGGCTACAGTGTTCTTAATAGTGAAAGGTCCAACAATAATTATAGATTTAATAGTAATGTTTTTAGCTCTTTTAATATTATCGTTAGTGTTTTTTAAATTATCCAATAAGGCATTGCCCTTTAGCGTAAAGTTCGCGACAGCAGATAGTGGTAAAATTATAGGACCAGCAATAATTACACTTATACTGATTGGGGTATTTGCTACAATCCATATAATTATTAGAAATAATATGGTATTTGTCGGTATTTATGCGGGGGTGCTTTTAATAGTTAATGTAATACTCTGGAGAACCAGCTTTAAGGTAAGCTGGAAGGACATACAGAACTAATATCTGTATCTTCTATTATATCTTTCTCTTCTATTATAATAGGTGAAGCTGGTATTGAACTTTCAAAAAAATCATCGTTTTGGTTTTCATATGTTTCATAAATATCATCAGAGTTAGTATAAATTTCATCTTTGTTTTTTATAGATTGTGAATTGTTTTTAAAAGTTTCCTGTCGAAAAAACAGTATGAATTTTGCATTCAAATTATTTTTACGATTCTTAATCAAACTTGACTCATTTGAGGATGTTTTATTTTCAATATTACTATTTATTTTCCTATTTTTTAGAAATTTATTAATATCTTCATGATAACGTGGTCGCTGTAAGAGTTTTAAAATAACAAGGAATTTTGCCATACTGGATTTAGCACTAATAGGGATCGTAGATTCTGAATCATTTTCAACATTTACATCTTTAACTGGAGGTGTAAATTTTGTCGATGATTTTTTTTTGGAAGTTTTATTGATATTTATTGAACAAGATGGTTGTTGTAACATGTTCAAAATTAAAAAATGCTTTATAAGCCTTAAGTTTTTGCGATCGTCCTCTGTTTTCATTTATAAATCCTCCTTTATATGATTTTTATTCAGGCATTGAGACCTTCTACATAATATGTGTAAAATTAAAGAATGTTACTTGGACGTCAATACCTCAGTAATTATTTTAACTAGTTTGTAGATATTTAGGTATTTTGGTAATATTATATCATAAATGCTACAATGGGAAGTAATTACAAGATTTTTGTGGGATAATCGTAATATAGTAACATTAAATTACATAATTTTAATAATATATGCATGACATTTGTCGTGACATTTTTTCAAAAGGAGCAATTTTATGATTACAAAAGTCAAATTTGGAGAATATCTTAAATTGCTACTTTCTTCATTAGATATCAGTAATAGTCGGTTAGCTAAAGGAATTAATGTTGACAGTTCTCTAATAAGTCGTTGGCTACATGAACAAAGGATTCCATCATATCACGGAAATTATATAGAAAGCATAACTAATTTTCTTTGTGGAAACATTTTAAATTCTATTCAAGAACAACGTTTAAATGATGTTCTTAATATAGTTTGTGGGAATATTGACATAACAATGTCTTGGAAAGATAGAATAATGAGAGCTCTATTAGAAGCTCAAGGCTGTTCTTTGGAAGATAAAAAATTAAGGAATGATAAAAAAATTGATTTATCAAATGACAATAATAATATTATTATTGGACGTAAAAATGTTTTAGCGGCCATATTATCTTTAATTGAAGTAGCTGGAAAAGAAAAATGTGAAAATAATAATGTAATATGCCTATCCTCTGACAACAATCTAGATCTAATAAAAATTCAAGAAGATTTTGCAGGCTGGAAGGAGGCTATTTTAGAGGCATTAATAAATGGTTGGACAGTGAAATTTCTATTCAAACTAAACCAAAACTTAAAGGAAATAATAAATCTGATACTTATAAGTATTCCCTTAATACAAACAGGTCGATTCTTACCTTATTTCTATAAAACTTATGATACACCTTCTCTAGGTAGAGAAGTTATTGTCATTCCTTACAAAGAGGCTTTTAGTTGTTTTTCTACAGGTATAAATTCTGAAATAGACTGCGCCATGCATACCGTAAATCAGGTTGGTATCGATATTTTATATAAAAATTTTAATTCAATTCTTTTACCTTTATCTAAACCATTAATAAAATACTATGATTTAGAGGAAAATATAGCATACAATAATTCCTTAGCTGAAAGTGATGATACAGCTGGAAGAAGATTCATGTTTAATGATAGTCTTAGCTTATTTCTTATTCCCAATATACTATTGAAGAAATTGTTGGGGAAACTCCAGTATACGGATGATCATCTAATAGAAACATTAGAATTACACAACCGTAGTGAAAGTTCTTTTTTATTAAATTTAAAACAGTATGAACATTTTGATATATATACCCTAAGATCTATACGAAATATAATTAAAGATAAAAAACTTTCATTTCATTCCTTTAATATGGTTAATACGCTTGATTTTGATTCTGAAGATATAATTCTTTTTATACAAAACATAATTAATTTATTAAAAACCTATGATAACTATAAAATTTCTTTTGTTAATGAAATTTTTCACAAATTTGATGAGAATAACATTTCTTCTTTTACTATCAAAGAAAAATATAGCGCCCATATTGGATTTTCAAAACTAAATATAGTAATTCAAGAGCCCATGGTTGTTAATGCCTTTGAAATATATTTCGAAAAAATTTGGGAACAGATCTCTCCTATAGATAGGAATAAAAAAGAAATGATAAATTGGCTTCAACATCAGGTACATGCCCTAGAAAAACAATGCATAAACAAATAAGCATTTAAAAATCCAGTTTAACTCTCATATTCGAGTTAAACTGGATTTTAATATTTACTTTATAATTTAAATTTTTGAACCATATTATTTAGCTTCTCTGCTAATATAGCTTGATTTTGAGAAGCTTTTGTTATTTCTGCAATTGCCATAACAGACTCATCAACACTTGTGAGTATTTCCTCAGAACTTGAAACTGATTCCTCAGATGTACTTGATACAGTTTCAATTGCTTTTTTAATTTCGAATACAGTTTTATTTACTATATTCATAGAATTTCCAATATCCGTGGATAGATCCTTAAATATTATGGCATCATCACCGTATTGTTTGCCTGTATCTACGGATAATTGATAATCAGGTGTAACTTTATTATCAATAAAGTTCAATACATCCTGAGCATTGCTTGAAAGATTATGGAATGCTTGTTGAACTTTCTCAGTTACCGATTGAATCCTTTGAACTGTAGTTGAGGATGCTTCAGCCAATTTTTTAACCTCATCTGCAACCACAGAAAAACCCTTTCCTTGTTCTCCTGCTCTTGCTGCTTCAATAGCTGCGTTAAGTGCAAGAAGGTTTGTCTGATTTGATATATGTCCTATTTCATCTGCCATTATCTTAACTTGACTAACAACGGCGCCATCTTCAATTGCTTTAAGTATACTTGCTTGTTTTTCTAAATATAATTTATTTGCTGTACTGAAGTTATTCTCAGCATTTTCTTTAACTTGTTTTGCCTTTTTTTCTATATCGATTGCAATTATATTTCCATTATGTGCTCTTTTAGTGATATCAGACACATTTTCTGCAATACTCTCTGTAGTTGCGTTTACTTCTTCTGTGGTGGCACTTAACTGTTCTGCTCCTAGAGTCACTTGTCTTACAGATTCATTCATAACTTCCATTTTTGCTGATATTTCTTCCGTTGTTGCAGATAATTCTTCACTAGTAGCGTTAATATCAGTGGAACTTTCTGATATTTCTCGGAGTAATGTTTTTAAGTTCGTTATAGCTTTATTTAAAGCTTTTGCTAAAATACCAATCTCATCTTTAGTATCAATATCAACAGTTTTTGATAGATCATTTTCTCCAAGAGCCTGGGCAACGATTAAAACCTTTTTTAGCTGCCTTGAAATTGTAACAGAAATAATTAAACCTAGGATAATAGCAACAACTAATCCTATAACAATTATTGTTGTAGTTTGAGCAATAGATTTACCAAATGATACGTTACTAGCATCATAGTCAGCTTTTGCTGTATCCATATTTAATTGTAGCATTTTGCCTAGCACTGTAAACATATCAAATGAAATTTTGGAAACACCTGGGAAAAGTTCATTTGCTTTGTCATAGTTGCCTTCATCAACTTGTTTAACTAGGTTCTCTCTTGCTACACGATAAGCTACAAGGTATTTTTGAAGTTCTGTTAATTGATCCTTATCTAATTTAGTAGTTGTAGTTTTATTGTATTCTACAATAAGTGCATCATTTTTAGTTTGTAAACCTGCAATATGCTCTTTATTTTTTTGTAAATCACTTTTGTTATTAGGATTAATGATTAACAATACATCTGTTTTAATTTCTAATAAATTTGCTTTAATATTAGTAGTATCTTTAACCCCAATTAAATCTACATTATACATATTCCCAATATCATTATTAACATTTTTCATATTATAGACTCCAATAAATCCAACAATACCTATAAATAATGCCACTGCAATAAATGATGCTAATAATTTTTGAATCATTTTTAAATTTCTGAAAAATTTCATTAATATTCACTCCTAGATTTTAAATCATTTTTTTAATAGTATTTAATAAGCAATGTTTATAGTATATGTCTAGTATGTTAGAATTTATATAGTTTTTGTCAAAGAAGCATGACATTTGTCATGACACTTTTTTAAAAATAAAGTTTCTATCCACGTGGGGGTTCAAAATACCTTAAGGTGCTATAATCAAAAGTTATGGTACTTAGCAGCAATGGAAGATAAGGCTTAAATACCATGTGCTTTCAATATTTACAAAAAAATGCTATAATCAAACAAGTAAATTATGGTATTAAATTTATATTTTACAGTTAACGAGTAGTCACGGAAACTAATATGTAAAACTTAAATTTGTATAGAATCATTATAGTGCTATAAATTTTATGTTCAGAGAGTAGTTAGGAATAAAAATAGGCATAGCAAACAAGCCTACAAGATGCAGGAACTTTTTAAAAAAATATTTAATTATCAAACAGCTACTATAATAAAATTAAAATACTAAAACCTGAAACCTTAATTCTTGCATCTAGATGAATATTAATTCCGGCAATCATAGTCATAAATGAATAACGTTTTTTACCATGTATGCGTAAAGAATGAATTCTATAATCATTAAG
>NZ_JBNMNU010000161.1:0-9781 GCF_051278035.1 Clostridium sp. | reverse complement strand
AACAATACTGGCAATTTAATAATTTAATTCCATGATTTTGTGTTATAATTTTAAACATATAAAAGAATATAACAACGAAAAGAGGTTAATGATGAATAAAAAAGAATTGGCAGGCATAAGAAAAGAATTTAAATTAGATAGTGGTATGATGAAAATCCAAGAAATTTATAGTGTTTATCTAAAAAAAGATAATGTACAAATTGACTTTGAGCCAGTTATTCATTCGGAATTTGATTTTTTTGATAGAATGGAGATTGACAAAAAAGAATTGTTTTTAGGAAATTTTAAGAAAGTACTAACCGGTGCTCTTGACACTAAAATTTTCGAACTTAATTTTGAGAATATAGAGGAAGAAAATAACACTCAAAAGCTTTTAAATGGTGCTTTGAAAGCGAATAATAAAATAGATATTCAAAGCTACATAAATAAGCTTATTGAAAAAATTGCAACTAACTATAAATATGATACTGACGTTGTTATTACTTTTATTAAAGCAGAGTACTGGTTAGGTACAAATCATAGAAATTTAGATGCAGATGAAAGTATTGATGATGCAGTACAAGCCTTTAATTTCATTTTATCTAGTGTAAATAAAATAGATATTCCAAAGAGAACGCTGAAGTATGACTATAATGACAAAGAATTTAAAGCTAATTCTGCATTAGATACAGTGATAAATCTTAGCACTCCTTTAGAGGGATTCATGTTCCCTAGCCTTACCAATGGATATTCAGATATCAATAATATTTTATATTATTCTTCTAAACCTAAAGAACTAAACATTTCCTTTATTGAGAATGTTCTTGACTGTGGTTTTAAATTTACTGCAGAAGACGAAAAAAATTGCTTTAGTGATATATTGAAAGCTATAATTGGAGATAAAATTAAGCCTGAACTTATTCAGGATATTTATGCTAATATTTATGAACTTGCACAGCAAGAAGATGAAAATGAAACGCCTACTCTTGGAATCATGGATGTTAAAAATATACTAAGTAATTGTGGTGCAGAGATTATGTGTGATATAGATACCGCATTTGAAGATACCTGTGGTATAAGTTATGATTTTAAGATAAATAATATTATACCAGATTTTAATTCGAAATCCATAAAGGTTACTTGTGAGACTGCAAATATTACTTTAACTCCTAATGATTTAAATTCTGTTAAACAAGTTAAAAATAAGGATGGCAGGAGATGCCTACTTATTGAAATAAATGATGATATTATCTTAGAGGGATTTAAATTAGAAACTGAAGATTTTTAATAAAGACGAGAATATCAGCGCTTATAAAACAGCGCTAATATTCTCCTTTTTTTCTATATTTATTTTTAGGTCTACCCACTTTACCATATTCCATTTCAACAACAAGTTTTTGTTCTTTTTCTAGATAATCTAAATACCTTCTAGCTGTTATTCTAGAAACTCCAATATTTATTGCCATTTGTTCAGATGTAAAGGTATTATCTTTCATGTCAGATATTCCTATTAAAATTTTTTCATAAGTGTATTGATTAAACCCCTTAATGTCTCCTATATAATCATCATATTCGATAACATGTTTATTCTCTTTCATTGTATATTTATCGATAATTCCCTGGTCCATACTATCAATGTTTTTAAAACTATTCTTTCTGCTTCTAAATTGAAGCAGTGCTTCTTTAAACCTATTGAATATAAAGGGCTTTACTAAATAATCCACTGCACCGTATCTAAATGCCTCTTCTATAGTTTCTGTGTTTCTATCTGCAGTTATTAATATAGCATCACATTTATAATCCTCTAGTCTTACCCACTTTAGTAAGTCTATGCCTTTACCTTGTGGTAAAAAAACATCTAATAATATTAGATCAATTTCACCGCTTATTATAACTTCTTTTGCCTTTTGAAGTGAATTTACTGAAGCATACAATTCAAAACCTTCTACTTTTTTTAAGAATTTTTCATTAATCTCTCTAACCATTGGGTCATCTTCAATAATAAGAACCTTAATCATTCTTTCTACCCCTTTTCATTGGTATATATATATCCCATATAGTTCCATTATCTTGTGTGATATTTATACTTCCACCGGCATCTTTTATTATTTCCTTAACAATACTAAGACCAAAGCCTCTATTACCTTCCTTAGTTGTAAACCCACGATTAAAAACACTACCTAATATATCTTTACTAATTCCAGGTCCATTGTCCTTAATTCTAATTGTAAGTGCTCTACTATTGGAATTTAAAAGTACATAAAGCTTACCATTCTCAATTTTGACCAATTCGTCGATAGAATTTTCTATTAAATTTCCGATAACAGAACATATTTCGTCTACTGTTGTAGTTTTAGGAATTTTATCTATATAAGAATTAGAATCAATTTCTATAGAAATTTTAGCCTCTGTTGCCTTATTATACTTTGCAAGAAGTATCCCAGCTATGCGAACATTTTTAATTCTTTTACTAAGAGTGTCAGAAACTTCTTGTCTTACTTTAGATATATCCCTAATGTACTCAATCACCTCATCATACTCTTCTAATTGTATTAGTCCTGAAATAGTATGAAGTTTATTCATAAATTCATGATTTTGTGCTCTTAAAGCAGAAGTCATTTTTTTAATACCAGTTAATTCTTCTGCCATATGCTTAACTTCTGTTAAATCCTGAAAACTAGATACAACACCTATAATTTCCTCTTTAGGATTTCTAAGTAAGCTGTGACTGCAAATAAGCGTTTTATCGTGGCACATTTTAAGCTCTTGGTTATATACTGCTTCTTCTGATTTAAGTACTTCCATAAATTCATCAGAATACTTAATGTTCAAATTAGAAATATTTTCACCTATATCCTCATCCTCTAGATTTAACATTTCCTTAGCCATTTTATTGAAAAGGATTACTATGCCTTGACTGTCTATAGCTATAATACCATTTTTGAGACTCTGCAAAATTAAATCCTTTTGTCCGAGAAGAAGAGCTATTTCCTTTGGCTCTAATCCAAATATACTTTTCTTTATCGAATTTGAGAGTAGTGCTGCAGCTAATATTCCAAGTAGAAGTCCACCTATTAAAGCTATCTTTAAATAAAACATGTAAATACTGAGTTCCGCATATACAGTAGCTGTTAAAAGGCCAACTAAAACCGCCCCCACTTGCTCCCCATTGTAATATATAGGTACAAAGGCTCTTAATGCAGAGAACAGCACATTTTTGTCCTTAGCCACATAAGATTCACCTTTTTTTAAAACACGTTTTTCTCCACCATCAGTATATTTCTTACCTAAGGAACGTCCATAAGGATAAGAGTATTTTATACCATCCATATCCATAACTATAATATACTGAAACCTTGTTTTTTCTCTGAAGCTTTCAATAGTATCCTGAACTGTTTTGTAATCTTTTGAGGTCGCTAGTGTTTCTTCTATCTTATCAATAGAGGCAATCGTTACAGCTAAATCCATTGCATTATTTCCCATTTGAGTTTCTACAGAATTTTGAACTTGATAATAAGAAACAATTCCTATAACCCCTATTACGATGAGTATTATAATGCTTATAAATATTGTTAATCTATACTGTAATTTCAATAATACTTCACCTCAAATTATAATTATTCTAATATTGCTTTGCTTAACCCATCCTTAATAGCCTTAATAAGTGCCTTACTTGTATACGTAGCTCCTGCCACAACGTCAACCTCTGAAGAATTTTCCTTTATTACTCTTGCTGGAATTTTATCATATACTATATCAGCTACTACTGGAGTTTCTTGCTGTTCCAATATCACAATTTCTTTTATATCATATTGATCCGTGACTACTTGCACCTTTATATTCCCAATATGGCCTTCAGCATTTCCCTCATAGGTTCCGTCTTTATATTTAATAGTTTTAGCACTACAAGCAACTAATGTAGTTACTAAAACAATTGTTAAAGTTAACTTTAATATTTTTTTCAAATAAGTCTCCTCCTTATTATTTCATATACCTTTTTAGGAGTTCCTAGCCATTAATATAAGTATATCATTTTTAAACTACTATGTCATTTGCTGAGGCTCACTTCCACGGACAAAATATACCCTCTGCTATATCAATTATTATAAAGAAAAGCAGGCCAATCATACTTAAAATTAAAATACCAGAATACATCTGGATATAGTTAATCCTCATCCAAGAATCCATAATAAAATACCCCATGCCATATTCAGTTCCAAAATTCTCAGTAAAGAATAAAACAGATATCGCTGTGCCTATGCTTAATCTAAGTGATGTTAGTATAGCCTTTAGTATTCCTGGAAAAATAATTTCTTTTGCAATTTGATAATTTGTTGCTCCTAGGGAATACATAGGATAAAAAACTTCTTCTGGAATGTTTTTAACTTCGTCGCGTATATTAACCACTACGGGAAAAAAAGTAATTAAAAATATCATAACTATTTTCGTTAAATCTCCTAAACCAAAAACAAGCATTACTATAGGAAGTAATGCAATCTTAGGGACTGGATAATTAAAATATACAATTGGTGACAATATTAAATCAATTTTCTTAAAGTACCCCATTAAAACCCCTATTGGAATCCCTATTGCAAGTGTAAACAATAGACCTAATATTATTCTATTAAAGCTGTATACAACATGAATTGCTATGTCATTATGAAATGTGTTAACTATATTCAGTAATATTGTAAAAGGCTGTGGAAATAGAGCCTTATTAATAAACATAGCTATTATCTGCCACAATCCAAAAATAATAAAAAAAGCAATACCAAAGTTAACTACCTTATTTTCTTTAAGTTTCATTTTTTCTATCTCCTTTAAGAATCCCCCTAAGTTTACTGTTCATATGTATGTACTCTAAATCCACTGAATTATTCTCAGTTCCAAAGAGTGGATTACGAATAACTTCTAGTATTTCCCCTGGAGTCGAAGAGATTATAGCTATATCCTGTGCTAAATATATTGCTTCCTTAATATCATGGGTTACAAGGATAGTAGTAACCTTATGTTCTTCCCAAACTTCTAAAAACAATTTTTGAACTTCCTCTCGAGTCATAGCATCTAATGCAGAAAAAGATTCATCCATTAAAAGTAGTTCAGGTTTTAGAAGTAGTGCTCTAGCCATAGATACTCTTTGCATTTGTCCTCCGCTTAGTTCATTTGGGTACCTTTTAACAAGTTCAACAAGGCTTAACTCCTTTAACAATTTTTTATAAAAATCAATGTCTATGTTTTTCTTACCATCTTTAATTTTTGCTGAGAGAAATATATTTTCTTCTACTGTTTTCCATTTAACTAGTCCATAATTCTGAGGTATTAAACCTATTCTATGTATTTTTGGATCTACCGTTTTTCCATCTATTAAAACTTCACCATCATAGTCTACAATAATTCCTGCTAGAACCTTTAACAAAGTAGATTTTCCTCCCCCTGACGGTCCGATTAAAGCACATATTTCCCCTTTTTTTACTGATAAATTCGCATTATCTATCACCAAGGTTTGCGTATTCATATTTTCATAACTAACTTTTAAATTGTTTATTTTTATCATTCATTTCCACTCCACTCATTACATAAATCACTATCCACATTTAAACTTCCAAGGATTCTCCCTACAGTTGTATTTATAATATCTTCAACTGTTTTAGGTTTTTGATAAAAAGCTGGCATTGGTGGAATTATCCTAACATTTAAATCACTTAAAAAAAGCATGTTCCTAAGATGAATAGAACTAAGAGGAGTTTCTCTTGGAATCAAAATCAACTTTCTTTTTTCTTTAATCATTACATCTGCAGCTCTTATTAATAAATTATCAGAGCTTCCATTACTTATCTTTGAAAGAGTCCCCATTGAACAAGGTACAATTATCATCCCATCAGTTTTAAACGAACCACTTGCTATACATGAAAACATATCATCTATAGCACATAATTTTAGCTTAGTCTTGTTTTTATTAATATTTTCAAACCATTTTTGGAAATCTATCTCAACCTCATACTCTAAAACTTTTCTACCATTGTCTGTAATAACTAAAAAAATTTCATTTTCCTCTTTTATTAATTCTTCTATAAGCCTCACACCGTAAATACTTCCGCTAGCTCCGGTAATTCCAACTATATATTTACCCATATAAATCACCTCTTAACTATAATATAAAAAATCTAATACTGTAAAAATAAATAATAAAACACTTACAACTTGATTTATATTATAAGATGCAAGTTTCATCTTTTTTTCATTAGATGGAGATACAATATAATGTTCTAACGCTAACAGACTAGCACTTATTAAAATGCCAAATAAATATATTAAGCCTAAATGCATTATAAAATATAAGATAATTAAAAGCAAAATAGTAATAAAGTGAAACAATGTTGATATGTATAAAGCTCCCTTTAAACCAAATTTAGCTGGGATAGAATATAGTCCCGTTTTTCTATCAAACTCAATATCTTGAGTTGCATAAATTATATCAAACCCCGCTACCCACAATGTTACAACAGCACCCAAAATAATCGGTGCTATCGCAAATTTACCTGTTACCGCAAGCCAAGCCCCTACAGGTGCACCAGCGCAAGTAACGCCTAAAACTATATGGCATACCCATGTGAACCTTTTAGTATAAGAATAAATTATAAACAGAAAAAGCGCCACAGGTGATAGTACAAAACACAGAGGATTTAACTGGTATGCAGCTAAAATGAATATAAAAAAACACAGTAGCACAATACCAAATACTTCATAATTTTTTACCTCTCCTTTTGGCATATGTCTATTTGCTGTTCTAGGATTCTTTTTATCAATATCTTTATCTACTATTCTATTGAGAGCATTTGCTCCATTTCTAGCACCCATCAGAGCAATTAATATCCAAAATATTGTAGCAGCTGAAGGTAACCCCTCAGCTGCCCAAATCATTGATATTAAAGCGAAAGGAAGGGAGAAAAGCGTATGTGAAAACATAACTAATTCTCCATAGCTTTTAAGTTTCTTTAATACCATATTTTTTCCACCTCTCATCTACCATTTCTTTAATTTCTTTTGACATTTCTATATCTTCTGGCCAAGGCCTTGTATGTCCTTCTGCGGACCATTTTTTTGTAGCGTCTATACCAAGTCTAGACCCATAGCGTGGAGTATTTGAAGCATTATCTAGCGCATCTAAAGGCCCCTTCGAAATAACTAAATCTCTACTCGCATCTATATTGTTAAATACTTTCCACGCAACGGTAGATATATCCTTTGGGTCTATATTTGCATCTACCACAACAATCATTTTTGTATACATCATTTGTGAAAGTTCCCACAGCAAATTCATAATTTTATGAGCATGTTTTGGATAAGCTTTTTTAATAGAAACAATAACACAATTATTAAATACGCCTTCTATTGGGGAATTTATATCTATTATTTCAGGACACTTAATCTTTATTAGAGGTAAGAAAATTCGTTCTGTAGCTTTTCCTAGATAACAATCTTCCATCGGCGGCTTTCCTACAATTGTTGTATGATAGACTGGGTTCTTTTTTCTTGTGATTTTTTCTATATGGAACACGGGATACATATCTTCAAGAGAATAATATCCTGTATGATTACCGAATGGACCTTCTAATCTCTTCTCATCTAAGTCTACATAGCCTTCTAGAATAAATTCGGCATTTGCTGGAACATAAATATCATTAGTTATTGATTTAACTAATTCAACAGGCGATTTTCTAAGAAATCCCGCAAATATCATTTCATCTATCATTTTAGGAAGTGGTGCTGTTGCCGCATATATTGTTGCTGGATCACATCCCAGAGCTACGGATACCGGCATTTTTAATCCTAGCTTCCTATATTTCTCATATATTTCTTTACCATCTTTATGTAGATGCCAATGCATGCCAGTAGTATTTTTATCATACACTTGAAGCCTATACATTCCAACGTTTTGCTGATTGGTCTCTGGGTCCACTGTTATTACTAAAGGAAGTGTAATATAACGCCCCCCATCTTTGGGCCAACACTTCAGTATAGGGAGAGTATTTAAATCGCATTCTTCTATTACTTGTTGACAAGGAGCATTTTTTACTTTTTCAGGTACCCATTTTGTAATCCTAGCAAGTTTCGGAATAGATTTCACTTCATTCATAAAATCCATTATAGTTTCAGCAATTTCATCAAGATTTTCTACCTCGAGCCCATAGTTTATTCTCTCATAGGTTCCCAAGGAATTAATAAGTACTGGGTATTTAGAGTTTTTTACATTTTTAAAAAGTAGTGCATTACCATGTTTTTTTGAAACTCTATCAACTACTTCTGTGATTTCAAGGTCACTGTCTACTTCTATTTCAATTTCATCTAGAAGTCTTTTTTCTTTTAAATGATGCATAAAATCCTGTAAATCTTTAAAAGCCATAAATTCATTCCTTTCAAAATTCGTTAGGAATTGCGATTTAATAATTTTTGTGTTATATCCTTAATTGTTTTTTTACTTTCACACTCAGGTAATTTTTCTATATAATCAAATGCCTTTTTTGTGTATTTATCTGCTAAATTTTTCGCTTTATCTATTCCTTTAAATTCATTTACTAGAATAGTTATTTCGCGAACAGCCTCATCGTTTAATGAAGAATTTTCTAAAATACTTAAAATCTTGTTTTCCTTATCCTCTGACATAGCATATATTAATGGCAGAGTATAATAACCCCTAATTAAATCGCTTTGTGCAGTCTTACCAAGTTCAGTTGTATCTCCACTATAATCTAGCAGGTCATCTATGATTTGAAAAGCCATTCCAATATAATAGCCAACTCTTCCAAGTAGCTTTGAAGTTTTCTCAGTGCATTTAGATTCTTTTGCTCCAGTATAAAAACTAATAGCAAATAGTGCTGCTGTTTTCCCTGATACAATTTTTATGTATTTTTTGAGATTTGTCTTTTTTGCATATCTGATATTATGTTGTATTATTTCACCCATACATATCTTAGATATGGCCTTTGAAATGTCTTTTAGGTTTTCTGTGGAATAATTATATGATGATAGCATTATAAAACATTGGCAAAACAGAAAATCGCCTATATACACTGCATATTCTTTACTATATTTGTGTTGCACTGTTTCTACGCCACGCCTGAGTTTAGATTCATCTACAACATCATCATGAACGAGAGTAGCCATATGCATCATTTCTATGGCCGCTGCTAGATTATGCATTTTATCCTTGTCATATTCTCCAAATTTTGATGCCAGTAGCAAAAAAGCAGGTCTTAACATCTTTCCCCCTGCGTTAACTAGTGGAGAAATCGCTTCATCAAATTCTTTTTCACTGGATTTTACGTTATCAACTATTATTCTTTTTACATCCTGTAACTCTTCTGTAATATGAGGGTAACTTTCCCATAATTTACTCATTTTATCACCTGTGTCCAATTATTTTTAAAGTTTTAATTGTGTGAAGATAATCACTACTAATTAAATATTCCACTATAATATCAAATGTCCTTTTAAATATTTTAAAAGGACATTTGTTTTTTAAAAATTTAATTTTTAACTGCATTTTAACATATGTTTATTAATCAACATACAGATAAGATTTTTTAACCCATCCTATCTTCTTCCAATATTTCTTTAAAACTGGTAGTACATAATAATCCATACCAAAAGTACTTCCTGATCCACCTATAAGAGCTACTCCTGCGGCTAAGTACCATAACATCTCAGTAGGAGCCATTCCTGAAGTCCATATCATCATACCCATAGCAATTGATGTAAGTGAAGCAATTGCACTGAATAGTCCAACTATCAGTAATAATCC
>NZ_JBNMNU010000160.1:0-9816 GCF_051278035.1 Clostridium sp. | reverse complement strand
CATTATTTTACACTACTCAGATTTTTACAATCTCAGCATTGGCAGAAGGAGAAAATGATGATAACAAGGGAATTGTAGTGCAGGCAAGATCAGCACTATTAATGGAACCATCAAGTGGTAAAATAATCTATGAAAAAAATTCTCATGAAAAGTTTGCTCCTGCGTCAGTAACTAAAATAATGGTTATGTTATTAGCAATGGAGGCAATAGATGGAGGAAAGATTAAATTACAAGACAAAATAACTATAAGTGAGAATGCTAAAAAAATGGGTGGAAGTAGTATGATACTTGATACAGGAGAGATTAGAACTGTAGAAGAAATATTAAAAGGAATTGCAATTGCATCGGGAAATGATGCAGCTGTAGCAATGTCAGAGTATTTAGGTGGAAGTGAAGGTGCTTTCGTAACTATGATGAATGAAAGAGCGAAAGGCCTTGGTATGAAGGATACAGCTTTTAGAAATTGTACTGGATTAAGTGCAGAGGGACATCTTACAACAGCATATGACATCTCAATTATGTCTAGGGAGCTTCTAAAACATCCTAAGATATTAAAATATTCAGGAACATATATGGAAACTATTTCAGAGGGAAGAAAAAGCCCAATTGGCCTTGTAAATCATAATAAACTTGTTAGGTTTTTTGATGGATGTGACGGACTTAAAACAGGATTTACAAATGAAGCAAAATACTGTATATCTGCAACTGCTGTGCGATCTAACATAAGAATGCTTGCGATAATTATGGGTGCACCAACTTATAAAATTAGAAATAATGATGCTAGCATGTTAATGAACTATGGATTTACTAAGTTCGAAACTAAAAAAATAATAGCAAAAGATGATGAGTTAGAAAAAATACCACTAAATAAAAGAGGTGACAAGTTCTTAGTAGCCAAAGCACAAGAAGATTTTAATTTAACTTTAGAAAGAGGAATTAAAAATGAAATTACTAAGAAGTTTGTTGTAGATAAGGACTTAAAAGAGTATAAAAAAGGTAAATCGATTGGATTTTGTGAAATATATGTTGATAATAAATTAGTTGGTAAGGTTATTATCTACAGCGACAGGGATATTAAAAAATCTGGAGTGATGGATAATATTAAAAATAATTTATTAGATTTATTTGATAAGGCGATATAGAGTGTTATTAAAATTTTAATATAAAAGATTAGGTTCTACGCAATAATTACTTGTTTAGAATCTAATCTTTTTGATTTTTTGCATTTTTAAATTAACTCACTAGTTATTTCACAAAAGATGCTTTATAATTAGAATAACTTGCAATAGAGAAATTAAATGTTTTTATAATTTCTCTATAATTAATTTTTTATTAGGAGAGAGTGTACATGCCATTAAGTATAAAAATAACTAATTTTGAAGGGCCCTTTGACTTGCTATTACATCTTATAAAAAAAAATGAGATGAATATCTATGATATTAATATATTTGAAATTACAAATCAATATTTGGATTACCTTAAATGCATTGTGGAAATGGATTTAGAAGTAACATCAGAATTTATTGTTATTGCTGCAACTTTAATTGAAATTAAATCAAAATATTTGTTGCCTAAGAGTAAAGATGAGCATAGTAAAGAGGAAGAAAATGATATAGAAATGGAATTATTAAATAAATTAATTGAGTATAAAAAATACAAACACATAGCTGAAAATTTAAAGATTATGGAACAGGATGCAGGTATAATGTTTAGTAAGAAACCTGAAATAATCATAGAGGATACTTTCAACATTGTGGAAACGGATTTTTTAAAGAATGTTACGATGGTAAGTTTATACAATTTATACAATGATTTAATGCAAAACTTTAGAAATAAAATGAATACTGATAATATTATAAATCAAAGAATTAAAATGGAGGAATATAAAATAGAAGATAAAATGGAAGAACTTAAAGAAAAGCTTATTTTTTTGGGGAGGGTTCATTTTACAGATTTAATTAGTGGATATTCATCAAAATTAGAAGCTATTGTTACTTTTTTAGCTTTGCTTGAACTGATTAAGACTCAGAGTGTAATAGTAATTCAAGAAAATAATTTTAAAGATATACGTTTAGAAAGGGTAAATTAATATGGATGGAATAAACATTAAACCGATAGATATCGAAGAAGTTTCTACTAAAAATATATATTTTTCTATTATTGAATCTCTGCTCTTTGTTACAGGAGAAGCACTTAAATTAACGGAGATGGCAAACATATTAGAATGCAGCGTTGATTTTACAAGGCAGTTAACAGACGAATTAAGATTAAAATATGAAGAAAATCACAGAGGAATTAAAATTATTGTAACTAATGATGAATATCAATTTGTCACCAAACCTTGCAATAGTGAATATGTACAAAAATTATTAAAGACCAATATTAGACAATCTCTATCTCATGCTTCTCTTGAAACCTTAGCAATAGTTGCATTTAAACAACCAATAACGAGAGTGGAAATAGAGGAGATAAGAGGTGTCAAAAGCGATAGGGGTATATACACCTTATCAGAAAAAAAATTAATAAAAGAAAGTGGACGTAAAAATGTTCCGGGGAGGCCGATTATTTATGTGACCACAGATGAATTTCTTAAACATTTCGATTTAGATAGTTTGCGAGATATTCCCTCCTTAGAAAATTTTGTGGATGAAGTTTCGAAGCATGAGATTGAAATTGACCAAACAAATTAGATTATTCATAAATATATGCATAAAGTTAAAAGTCCCACTAAAATAAAGGTTTTCATCTACAACTTTATTTTAGTGGGATTTATTATTTTAATTTATTATTTTAATTTATAAGAGTTAATAAATTATTCATCGTAATTTTCTTTATCATCTTTATCGCATTCTGATTTTGTTTCACCCTTATCTTTAAATATACCTTTAACAATATCGATAATTTGTGGAAAAGTATCAACGATTTTATCATATGTATTTTGTTGATCTACAGATAAAAGCCTTATTGAATCTTTTTTAACTACTAAAAATGCAACAGGTCTTACGGTGACTCCGGCTCCAGAACCACCTCCGAAAGGGTATTTATTGCTCGAGTCAGAAGATTTAAGGCTGTTAAATTCACTACCGCCAGACGCAAAACCAACACATACTCTTGAAATTGGAATAATTGTGGTTCCATCTATTGATTCTACAGGATCTCCTACAATGGTGTTTACATCTATCATATCCTTTATACTTTCCATGGTGCTCCTCATTAAATTTTCAATTGGGTGATTATCCATGTACATTTCCTCCTTTATATTTTCCTAAACTCATTTTTTTATGTCTTATGTTAATGCTTATAAAGCAAATTAACATTATAGTTAGCATATATATAATTTTTGCTAAATTGGTATAAATTATACTAGAAATTTCAATACTTAAATTCTTTTGTTTAAAGTATGGAATGACTTCGTGATTTATTTTTTTTACGTTAACAAAATTTAATAATAGTAAATATAAAAAACTATATGTGGAATGAATTAATCCAAATAAAATTGCTACAAGTGCAGAATCATCAAAACCGTATTCTAACTTAGTTTCTAAAGTTAAAGTAGGTTTAAATTTTAATCCTATAATTTTGTTTATGATTAGATTTATATCAATTAAGGTATAAGATTTATATGAAGATTTTTTTTGATTTTTTATTGGTTTACTTTTCTTGTGTTCTTTTCTATGTAATTTTTTATTGTATACGTAAATTTCTAAATTTTTTTTTGAATATTTGAGAGTTATTTTAAGAGGGACTGGAAATAATATTATTGTTAGCGTTATAAGAAACACTATTAAACTTATAAACATAACAACCTCCCTTATTACCTAATAATTGGTATTATAACCAAAAAGCTATAAAAATATCAATATATAATATAATAATTAAAATAAAATTGAAAGAGGTAAGATTATGAAAAGTAAATTTAAAATATCAACATTATTAACTCTGTGTTTATTTTTTTTGTTCTCAACCTTAGCTCAAAATGTGTATGCGGATGATATATACATTAATGCTATTAGTTCCATAGCATTAGATGCTGATTCAAAAGTTGTTTTATACGAAAAAAATGCGTACACACCCATAGAAATTGCAAGTACTACTAAGATTGTAACTGCTCTTGTGGCAATAAAATGTGGTGATCTAAACAAGAAAATAACTATCTCAGAAAAGGCTGCAAACATGCGTGGATCAGAAATTGGATTTAAAAGTGGAGAAGTAATAACCTTAAAAGAATTGTTATATGGTTTTATGCTAAGGTCGGGAAATGATGGAGCAATTGCAATAGCAGAAGGAATAAGTGGAAGCGTTGATGAGTTTTTAAAACTTATGAATGAGTATGCTTTAGAGATTGGACTTCTAAATAGTAACTTTGAGTCTCCACATGGGCTGGATAGTACTAATCATTATTCTACTGCATATGATTTGGCTTTAATTACTGCAAAGGCAAAAGAAATAAAGCTTTTTAACGATATTGTAAGCTCCAAAGACATTGATGCTAAGGAGTACAATTTCACTAGAAGTTATCATAATATAAATAAGATTCTATGGCTTCTACCAAATTCTACAGGAGTGAAAACTGGATTTACAGGAAAGGCAGGAAAATGTCTAGTAACTTCTGTTAACATTAGCAATAGAGATGTTATTATAATAACTTTGAATTCTACTCCTAGATGGAAAGAAACCAAAAAAATAAGTGAATATGTTGAAAAAAATTATGAGTATAAAAAAATAATTAGTAAAAACAATACCTTAAAAAAATTTAGCATAAAAGATGGAGCAAGTGATGTAGAAATAGTAAGTGAAAGAGATATTATTATCCCAGTAAGAAAAGATGCAAAACTTAAAGTTCAAATTAAAAAGCCCTTATATGAGGTTTTTGCCCCTCTAAATAAAGGACAAATGATTGGCAGAGTTGATGTGTACGAGAATGATAAACTTCTGTTTACAGAAGAACTAGTTTCTAAAAACTCCGTGAAAAAAAAGGGCTTATTTAAAGGTAGATTTAATAAAATTAAAAGTTTCTTCTTTCAAGGTAATTAGTGGATAGCAACTTTAGATTCTTTTATTCGGAGTTTAATAGTATTTAGACTATTGTTTAATTTGTAACAATTTTATGATTTTTAGCTATTTTAATAGTATAGTGCATTGGAGGTAATACGTATGAGTTATGAACCCTATGATTGTATTGATGTAGGAAGTGAATTTTGTGCTAGCTACACTAAACTGCGACATGCAGTTTAGTGTTTTAATTTAAAGATAATAAATTTATTAAAACTTCGCCTTTAGTGCCATCCCAAAATATAGATTTTACAATACTATTAATTAGAAGTCGTTTATTATTGAAATCTAAGAGATTAAAAACATCTGAAAAATCATTTAATGAAGTTACGAACTTATTTGAATTGTTTTTATCACTATTATGTTCACTTGAGTTTGCCTTGGAATTCTCATATTTATGGGTTAATTCTTCTAATTCATTTCCTAATTTATATATTTGTGGACTTATAAATTTAGATATGTCATTCTCCAAAGATAAGTGATTTACTAGAATATCTATTTGGTCTTGTTTTATCTTTATTTGTGAAGGTAAACTGGATATTTCATATTGTAGATCATCATTTTTAATAAGGTCAAACTTTATAGTATTTAATTCTTTAAGTAAAAGAGTTTTGTCAATAGTAATATTTTTCAATTTATCTATAACTATAATTTCAAGCTCATCTACACGGATGTTAGGATTATTACATCTAAGTCCCCTTGAATTATCTTTAGTACCGCAGACATAATACTTAGTTTTTTTATTGGTTTGAGCATTAATATGGCCATGTTTAACAATCATGCTTTTACCACATTTAGAACATTTTAAGGTTCCAGTAAGTAACGCAGAAGCAGATGTACCAAGTCGTGGAGCTTTATTTTTGTTTTGGTCTAGTATCTGTTGAATTCTAAGCCAAGTTGGGCTATCGATAATTCCTTCATGTGATGAAACAGCTGCGACCCATTCCGTTATAAGTCGCTTAACTCGAGCACCTTTACTTTTATTATAAGTTAGAATACCAGATTTTTCATTAGCACATCCAATTACATTCATGCCAATGAAATCAAGATATTTCATAACATCTTTATTTGCTCTGACATAAAGGGGGTTTCTCAATATGAGTTGAATTCTTTTCTTATTAAAATCTGCTCCATTTTTAGTTTTAATGTTATTTTTAAAGAGGTAGATAAAAACCTGGCTGATAGATTTATATTTTAAATATTTTTGGTAAATAAGTTTTACCACAGCTAATTCTTCTTTTATAGGTGATAAACCACACATAGTTTTTTCTTTGTGACCAGAATCTAAATAGGATATTTTTTTACTTTCATAGCCTAGCGGAGTTTGCCCACCGAGCCATCTTCCGGTTTTTGATAGTTCTAACATATTATCGCGAACTCGCTCACCGATAGTTTCACGTTCTAATTGTGAGAAAACTGAGGCTATATACATCATGGCACGGCCCATAGGGGTAGAGGTATCAAACTTCTCGTTAACACTTATAAAACTTATGTGTAAACTATCTAGCTTCTTTATAAGAGTAGAAAAATCCGATATATTTCTACTTATTCTATCAAGTCGATAACAAATGAGCACCTCAAATTTATTAGCCCTTGCATCACTAAGCATCTTTTGAAATTGAGGTCTTTTTATATTTTTTCCTGAAAAACCTTCATCTTCGTATATTAAAAACTCGTTAATGCCCAAATGATTACCCTCATGGGTGCATAGTTCAATTTGGTTGATTATTGATTCTCCACTTGCTGTAATCTTGGATTTTCTGGAGTATATAGCCGCAGTTTTCAATTTATTTGCTCCTTAATAATTGATTTTATAGCGCAATTTAATTTCACTTAGCATAAAAAAATAAAAAGATGTAAACTATAATATCTTTACATGATAACATATGTATTTTTAAAAAATAATATTACGTAAAAATGATTTAATTAAATAAAACTGTGTATATATTTATTGTAACAATGAAAACTAAACAGCATAGTATAATATAATAGTTTACTTGGGGGAGAATTAATGAAAGTTAAATCTATAATTATGGTAGAACCTACGCAAGGACAAGGGGCGCTTTTGTCGAAGCAATATACAAGGAATATTGCAAGGATATTAGCTTCACAGTTTTCACTTCAAGAAATAAACGAATTAATAGAAAATCTAATGATGAGTGACATTTTATTAATAAAAATGAAACAATTTGAATATACGAAGCAAATTCTATAAAAAAATGATATACTAATTATATTATAGTATTGAATATAACATAAAATATGGAGATGATTTATATGAAATTATGTGAAATATGTAAAAAAAATATAGCAATGATATTAACCTCAAAAATTGAAAACGGGAAGACTGAAACTGTGGCATTATGCATGGAATGTGCAAAGAAGAGGGGAATTCCTGTAATGGATCAATTAATGCAACAGGCTGGAATATCATCTGATGACATTGAGAACTTAAATGAGCAAATGGGTAATATGTTTAAAGGAATGGATTTGGAAAATATGAATCTAGAAGATATGAACTTAGAAGATATGAACCTTGAGGGTTTGGATATTTCAGATATTGGTGATTCAGAAAGTGATGGAAAAAAAATGATTGGAAATGTTTTCAATGGTTTATTTGGATCTAAAGATGAAAATAAAGATTTTATAGAAGATGAAGTTGAGGCTACACCGAAAAACAAGCAATCATCTGAAGATAAATCAAAGAAAAATTTGTTTAAAAAAAAGAGAAAGCATTTAGATACATATGGGATAAACTTAACAAACAAAGCAAATCAAAAGGATATAGATAGGGTTATTGGTAGGCATAGTGAAATAGATAGAGTAGTACAGATATTAAATAGAAGAACAAAAAATAACCCTATATTAATAGGAGAAGCTGGTGTAGGCAAAACAGCCATTGCAGAGGGATTAGCTGTGAGAATTGCGGAAAAACAAGTTCCAGAAAAATTATTTAATTCAGAAGTTTATCTGCTTGATCTCACTGCTGTAGTTGCAGGCACACAATTTAGAGGACAATTTGAAGGCCGTATGAAATCAATAATAGAAGAAGCTAAGGAAAGCGGAAATATTATATTAGTTATTGACGAGGTACACAATATAATGGGTGCTGGTGAAGTTCAGGGTGGATCAATGAATGCAGCAAATATTTTAAAACCGGCGTTAGCAAAGGGAGAAATACAAGTTATTGGTGTGACCACTTTAGAAGAATACAGAAAGTATATAGAAAAAGATGCGGCCCTTGAGCGAAGGTTTCAGCCTGTGCTGGTTGAAGAGCCTAGTATAAATGAGACAATAGAAATTTTAAAGGGAATAAGAGTATACTATGAAGAATATCATAAAGTTAAAATATCTGATGAGGTAATTCAGGAAGTTGTGAATTTGTCTGAGAGATATATTACAGATAGATTTCTACCTGATAAAGCTATAGATGTTATTGATGAAGCTGGTTCTAGAGCTAATTTAAAAAACAAAGGTCTTGTGGAACTTGTGGGACTCAAAGAAGAATTAGAGAAAATCCAAAATGGGAAAAAAGAAGCAGATGATACTGCAAACTTTGAAAAAGCTGCAGAATATAAGGTGAAATTGTTCAAATTAAATGATTATATTAGCAAAATCGAAAAAACATGTAGTGAAGTTGAAATTACGTTAGAGGATGTTGCTTTTGTCATCGAATCATGGACTAAAATTCCTATTCAGAAGATTACAGAAAAAGAGGCTAGCAAGTTATTAAATTTGGAGAGCAGGCTGCACAAACGAGTTATAGGCCAAAATGATGCTATTATTAGTTTATCAAGAGCAATTAGGCGTAACCGCTCAGGATTTAGAAAAAAGAAAAAGCCATCCTCTTTTATTTTTGTAGGACCAACGGGGGTTGGAAAAACAGAGCTAGTTAAAGCGATATCCTGTGAACTTTTTGGAAGTGAAGAAGCATTAATTCGTATAGATATGTCTGAATACATGGAAAAACATACAGTTTCAAAGCTAATTGGTGCTCCACCTGGGTATATTGGTTATGACCAAGGTGGTCAGTTAACGGAGAAGGTAAAAAGGAAGCCTTATTCAGTAATCCTTTTAGATGAAATAGAGAAGGCTCATCCAGATGTATTCAATATGCTTCTACAAATTCTAGAAGACGGAAGACTAACAGATAGTCAAGGCAGAACAGTTTTCTTTGAAAATACTGTAATAATAATGACATCAAATGCAGGTACTCAGTTTAAAACAAGCGGAATTGGTTTTGTTCAAGGTAACTATGATGTGTTATCTGCACATGTAAAGGATGCTCTAAAAGAAACCTTTAGGCCTGAATTTTTAAACAGAGTAGATGAAACTATTGTATTTACCCTTCTTAAGAAGGCAGAACTTCGCAAGATAGTTGATTTAATGATTACGGAAGTAATTGATGAGGCGCAAGAAAAAAATGTGACTTTGGATATTTCAGAAGAGGTAAAAGATTTTATTTTAGAAACCGGATACGATGAGAAATTTGGTGCAAGGCCACTAAGAAGAACTATTCAAAAATATATTGAAGATGAGATTGCGGAACAATATCTTAAAAATGAATTTGGCTCAGGGTCAAAGATATCTATGAAATTAATCCAGGGTAAAATTGTTATAATATAGTGAAAAAGCTGCTGAAAATTTTCAGCAGCTTTTGTTAGTGTGCCAGGCATGGCAATTAACTAGGTGGTGAAAGTCCACTGTGGGGGTCTGTAGTTACCAACCACTAGCTGAAGACAAGGTATCCATCGTGAGGTGTGA
>NZ_JBNMNU010000159.1:0-9838 GCF_051278035.1 Clostridium sp. | reverse complement strand
TTGATTTTACTTAAAGGAATAGGTTATGGGTTTATTGAAAAAATAAATCGAGATGATATAACTAAATATGTAGGTTGAAATAGGGCGGGGGAATAATAAAAATGAATAGCATTAAAATAACACCATCTAGTCTACAAGGGAAAATTACAGTTCCACCCTCAAAGAGCCTTAGCCATAGAGCTATTATAGCAGCTGGGCTTGCAAGTGATACTTGCAATGTAGAAAATGTAGTTTTTTCAGAGGATATTTTAGCTACTTGCAATGCAATGAGGGACCTAGGGGTATCAGTTACAAAAGGCAAAAACAATGCAACCATAAATGGAAATGGTTTTTCGAAAAAAACCGAAAATAATATTGATTGTTCGGAATCCGGCTCTACCCTTAGGTTTTTGATTCCTATAGCTCTACTTACAGGGAGTGAATTTACTTTTACAGGTAAAGGAAGACTGGTCACAAGGCCTCTTACCCCTTACTATAAAATGTTTAAAGAACAAGATATAAAATACAGCTCTAATGATGGGCTCCCACTTACGATGCAAGGAAAGCTTAAAGCTGGTGAGTATAAACTACCGGGGAATATAAGTTCGCAATTTATAACGGGTCTTCTTTTTGCACTTCCACTTTTAAAAGGGGACTCAAAGATAATTGTGACTACTGAGCTGGAATCAAAAGCATATGTAGACTTAACAATAGATGTACTTAGTAAATTTTCTGTTCATATAGAAAATTTAGGATATAATGAAATTAGAATTGTTGGAGAACAGAAATATATAGCTAAGGATTACAGAGTAGAAGGAGATTTTTCTCAAGCAGCATTTTGGCTTGTAGCTGGAATCTTAGGAGGAGATATTCAGTGTGAAGATGTGAATATAAAATCACTTCAAGGCGATAAAGTTATTGTAGATATCATTACTAAAATGGGTGGTAATATATCTATTGAAGGGAGTAAAATAAAAGTAGTAAAATCAAAAACACATGGAGCTGTAATTGATGCATCGGAATGCCCTGATTTGGTTCCTATTTTAGCGGTGCTTGCATCATTAAGTAAAGGAAATACAAAAATAATAAATGCTGGTAGACTTCGCATTAAAGAATGTGATAGATTAAATGCAATGGCTACAGAACTCACAAAACTTGGTGGTGATGTGGTGGAAACAGAAGATGGACTTATTATTCATGGAAAAGAAAATTTAAAGGGTGGAACTGTTGACAGTTATAATGATCACCGCATTGCAATGGCGCTATCTGTAGCTTCTATAAGATGTAATGGACCAGTAATAATTACTGATAGTGATTGTATAAAAAAATCTTATCCGGAATTTTACAATGATTTTGTAATGTTAGGAGGTAACGTAAATGAGTGGACTTTGGGGCAATAAAGTTAAGTATTCTATATTCGGTGAATCTCATGGTAAGGGCATAGGAATTAACATAGATGGATTGCCTTCTGGGATAAATCTTGATCTTCACGCTATTGCATATGAAATGAAACGAAGAGCGCCAGGTAAGGACAATATATCAACGCCTAGGAGTGAAAAGGACGAATTTCAAATTATAAGTGGATATTTTAATGAGAGAACAACCGGAACGCCACTGTGCGCAATTATATGGAATACAGATATGCACTCTAAAGATTATGAGGAACTAAAAACTGTAATGAGACCGGGCCATGCAGATTACACTGGCAATGTAAAATACTCTGGTTTTAATGATTATAGAGGTGGAGGACACTTTTCAGGACGGATAACGGCGCCCTTAGTTTTTGCTGGAGCTATTGCAAAACAGATTTTAAAGGAAAAAGGAATATCTATTGGTGGACATATATATCATATTGCAGGTATATATGATTGTCCTTTTAATAATGTGAATATAAATTCAGACACACTGAAGAAATTAGATAAGCAGACATTCCCAGTTTTAGACCAGAGTAAAGGTTCTGAGATGATAAGTGCTATTCATAGCGCAAAAGAAAATCAGGATTCTGTTGGAGGGGTGGTAGAATGTGCTATATTAAATTTACCTGAGGGGCTGGGGTCTCCTTTCTTTGACTCTGTAGAAAGCCTGCTTGCACATCTTCTCTTTTCCATACCTGGAGTAAAGGGCGTAGAATTTGGAGCAGGCTTTGATATGGCGAATTTGAATGGTTCAGAGGCCAATGATGAATTTTATATGGATGAAGATAAGGTTAAAACATATACAAATAACAATGGAGGGATTTTAGGAGGTATTTCCACTGGAATGCCCTTAGTCTTCAAAGCTGCATTTAAGCCAACAGCATCTATTGGGAAGGTTCAAAAAACCATTGATATAAGCAAAATGCAAAATACAGAGATAAGAGTTAATGGACGGCATGATCCTTGTATTGTGCAAAGAGCACTACCAGTTGTAGAAGCTGTTGCAGCTATGGTTATTCTTGATTTGTTGTAGATTTATGTTATTTAGTCATGGAGGGGGGATAAAATAGTGGATATAAAAGATTTAAGAAATGAAATTGATGCTATAGACAGTAAGCTTGTAGAATTATTTGAGCAAAGGATGGAGACCGCTCTTAGAATAGCTCGATATAAGAAAGAAAATAATATAGATGTATTAAATTCAAGTAGAGAACAAGAGGTAATTTCAAGAGGTGAGAGTAGACTTTTAAATAAAAATTTAAAGGGGCCTCTCCAAAAGTTTTTAAATTGTATTATGGAAATAAGTAAAGAAGCGCAGAGCGTAGTATTGTGCTCAGAGGTTATAAAAGAAAACAGTAACAATGAGCTAATTGTTGGTTTTCAAGGCGTTGCGGGTTCTTTTAGTGAACAAGCGCTTCTAGATCACTTTGGTGAGAGTACAAAGACAAAAGCCGTAGATGAATTCGAAGACATATTTACGCAGCTCGAAAGTGAATCTATAAAATATGGAATTCTTCCTATTGAAAATTCTTCAACGGGAGGAATTACTGATGTATATGATTTGTTAAATAAATATGATTTTAAAATAGTTGGGGAAGTTTGTTTAAAAGTGAATCATAATTTGATGGCGATTAAAGGCGCAACAATAGAGGATATTACTGAAGTGTATTCACATTCACAAGCCCTTAGCCAGTGTAGTGAATTTTTAAAGTTAAAGACTTCATGGACACAGGTTCCATTTTGCAACACAGCAAAAAGTGCGGAGTTCGTATATAATTCCAAAGAAAAATTCAAGGCTGCAATTGGAAGTAGAAGGGCTGCTTCGCTTTATAATTTAAATATTCTAGCTCACAATGTAAATTCTAATAGTAAAAATATAACACGATTCATTGTTGTTTCAAAGAATTTGGAGGTGAATAGTGAGTGCAATAAAACTAGTGTGATGTTTGTTACTCCTCATAGATCTGGGTCACTATATAATATCTTACGTCATTTTTCAGAAAACAATTTGAACCTTCTTAAAATAGAATCAAGACCCATATGGGATAAACCATGGGAATATTTTTTCTATATAGATTTTGAGGGTAATTTAGATGAAAATACTGTAAAAGAGGCTATGATTGAAATAAAAAAAGCTAGTAGTTATTTTAAAATTCTTGGAAATTACAAGAGTTTTATTTAAGGAGGAGGTGAAATTTATGGGATTATATGGACTTTTGGGTGAAAGCTTAAAACATAGCATTTCTCCTCTCATACATTCAATAATTTTTACGGAGTTAAATATAGAGGGAAATTATGAATTGTTTGAGATTGAAAAGGAAGAAGTTGAAAACACTATAAATAAATTTAAAAATATAGGGGTAGGCGGTATAAACGTCACAATTCCCTATAAAAAAGTAATTATGAAATCTTTAGATGAAATCACGAGTGAAGCAAAGAAAATTGGAGCCGTAAACACAATTTGTTTTAAAGATAAGAAAAGCATTGGATATAATACAGATTATGCTGGGTTTGGTATGATGCTTACTAAAAACAATATAGATATTAAGATGAAAAAAGCAGTCGTTCTAGGTAGTGGTGGAGCTGCCAAGGCAGTGATACAATATCTTATAGATAGTGAAATCGGTGAAATAACAGTTGTGAGTAGAGGGGCTAATAAAATAAAAGATATACATAACAACAAGGAATATAACATTATATCCTACGAGGAGGTTTCACGCATGCATGATAAGGATCTTATTATAAACTGTACACCGTGTGGGATGTATCCAAATGTAGATAACTGTCCAGTAGAAAAAAGTGATATAGATAAATTTTCTACAGCCATTGATCTGATATATAATCCAAAAGAAACTTTGTTTTTAAAGTATGCAAAGCAGCTGGATATGAAAGCTGTTAATGGTTTATATATGCTTATTGGGCAAGCAGTATGTGCTCAGGAACTATGGCATGATATAAAAATAAGTAATAAAATCATAAATAGTGTTTATGAGAAATTGGAGTAGAAATTATATGGATGGTAAGAACATAGTACTTATAGGCATAACTGGTTGTGGAAAAACGACAATAGGAGATATTTTAGCTGAAACACTTCAATTACCATTTTATGATGTGGATATGTATATAGAAAAAGAACAAGAAAAAAGCATAACAGATATATTTATACAAGGGGAAGAATATTTTAGAAAAATAGAGAGCTTGGCGCTAGATAAAATTATAAACAAGTGTGGTCGTAAGGTGATATCTACTGGGGGTGGAGTGGTTAAAACACATAAAAACATGGAGCTTTTCCTAGACAATTCCATTGTACTATTTTTAAATAGAAATATACAGGGGATAGTAGGTGATATTGATGTTACCAGTCGCCCACTTTTATCAGCAGATGTGTCTAAAATATATGAATTATATGAGCAGCGACTTCCACTTTATAAAAAATACTGTGATTATGAAATAAAAAATAAGGAAAGTATAAAAGAGACCGTAGATGAAATATTAAATATTTTGAGGTGAAGTTATGAAAATATTAATTATAAATGGACCCAATATTAATTTTTTAGGAATTAGAGAAGTGAATGTATATGGTAACACTAATTACAAACAAATGTGTGATAATTTATATGAGATATCAAAAGACCTATCTATAGAACTAAATATAGTTCAGAGTAATATAGAAGGAGAACTTATTAATTTTATACAAGATGCCTATTCTAAATATGATGGCATCATAATAAACCCAGGTGCTTATACACATTATAGCATTGCAATTTATGATGCACTAAAGGCTGTGGCAATCCCAACTGTTGAGGTACATATAAGTAACATACATGCGAGGGAAGAATTTAGAAAAACCTCAGTTACAGCTCCAGCTTGTATAGGGCAACTTTGTGGTTTTGGTGTTTATGGATACACAATGGCATTAAATGCTTTTGTGAACAGCATATTAAAGCCTCGGTAAGTGAAACAATGAGCCTCAGCAATTTATTGTTGAGGCTCATTGTTTTTACATATTATTTTTTATAAACTTAATTATATAACTTAATGTGTAAAAATCACAATTTAGGTCTTCATGAATCATATTTAACCCTTTAATTAATGTTTGTTCATCAAAATTTTTTAAGAGTATCATTAAACTTATTACGTTAATGGTACCATTTTTTGTATCAAGAACCCTTGCAGATTTTACATATTTGTTTTTCATAACATTCACAACAGCGAATCGAAGATCTTCACTGATTTCAAGCTCAGGCATTTCAGTTAAAACTTTAACCCCAGGGTTTTTAATATCAAAATTTTTAGCTTTTGTGACATCAGTCCCCAAAAATATAGTGTTTTTAAATTCTACATCTTCGAAATTCGCACCATCTAAATTTACAGAATCAAATATAGCATTTTCAAATATAGCACCTTCAAAATCACTATCTTTTAGATTCGTTCCAATGAATTCAGCCCATTTAAAAGTACACTCTAAAAAAATACATGATTTAAAGTGTGCTCCGCGAAAACTTACAAAATTAAAATTTGAGTCTGAAAAATCACTGTTATAGCAATTACTTCTCTCAAGATTTTTATACATAAAATTCTTACCTGTTTTCTCTATATTGTTATAAACAAAATTACCCTTAACACTACGATTCTTAGCCATTTTTACCTCCATGGCAAATTATAAATTTGCCTTTCTTATGTTGATATTTCATTTTAAATACTATACACAATTTGAATAAAAGTCAATACTTTATTTAATGAAAATTCAATTTATCAAGAGGTATATGAGTATTATAAATTATAATTTTCTAGTATTGCCAAAAGAAACGCTCCATTTTCATAGAATAATTCACCATCAGCAAAAATCTTTCCACCATTTCTCATATTACAAAGCATATCCCAGTGAATAGTAGATCTATTTAATCCACCGGCTTCAGGCATTGAATCTCCAATAGCCATATGAACTGTTCCACCAATTTTTTCATCGAAAAGCATATTTTTTGTAAAATCTTTAATGCCATAGTTTGTTCCTATAGCTATTTCCCCAAATCTGCAGGCGCCTTCATCAGTTTCAAGAAGAGCTTTAAGGAGTTCTTCTCCTTTTGTGGCTGTTGCTTTTACCACCTTTCCGCTTTCAATTTCTAAAACTATTCCTTCTATTTCTTTTCCCATATATATTCCTGGAAAACTAAAAGTAATTATTCCATTAACTCCATCTTCAACAGGAGAGGTAAATATCTCTCCGTCTGGGAAGTTTACTTTTCCATCACAGTTTATCCACTTTCTTCCATCTACATTTACTTTGATATCTGTTCCTACAGAAATGAATTGTAAGCTTTTCTTAGTATCAAGATATTTAATCCATCTTTCTTGCTCATCACTTATCTTTTTCCACTCTTTTGCAGGATTTTCAGCATCAAGTAATCCAGCACCATAAACAAAGTCCTGATAATCGCTAAAACTCATTGAAGCTTCCTGAGCATCAGAATAAGTAGGAAATTGTGTGCCACACCATCTTAGTGAACCATTACCCATTTTTTCAGAGTATATCTTTCTCCAGCTTGCAGCACCTTTAGAGGACATCTGAAGTCTGTATGCATCGATTCTTGAATTTGTTTTTGTATTTCTATTTCCCCAGGCTGAAATCCATACGTCCGCCTTATCAAGCATAGTTTTCATAAGCACGTTTTCCTGAAGTAACTGCTCTTCACTGCTGTATTTAAGTTTTATTTCTGACACTTCCTGTGAAAAAAGTGCGGTTTCTACATTAGCACCGGCCTTCACAGCTTCCTTTACTACCTCTATCATCCATGGGGTTGCAACCTCATCACAACATACAAATACAAAATCACCAGGTTTAACTTGGGTAGAATAATTGACAAGAAGCTTTGCAAGTTTGTTAAGTCTTTGATCAGCCATTTATAATTTCTCCTTTCAAGCGTATAAAATTATTTTTTTATGACAAAATAGTATAATAATAACAATTATTTATTGAGTGGTGATTTTAAATGAAAAATAGTATTTTTACTGGTTTACTAATTAAATTAATAGTAGGATTAATACTGACATTATATATTATGTTTTTATATATGGACTTTTATAATGTAGAAACTATAATTACTTCTGCAAGTATAAAGTATTTATGTATATTACTTTGCTTTTTGATATCAATACTCCATACTAAAAATTTACATGTAGATAAAGTTAATGATCGAGATAGACAATTACTTAAGTTGGGGTTATTTATTACTATAATTGCGGACTTGTGCTTAATTATATTAGATTTTTATATTATTGGTGTGCTTTTTTTTACTTTGGTTCAAATTATATACTGTGTAAGATATACAAATAAAAATATTAAAGTAATGCTTATAAACATTTTTACTGTTTTTATATTTATAGTTTTTGCATATGCAATAGCTATATTATTTATTGGGGAAATTAATATTTTATTACCAATTTCATTATTTTATGTTAGTTGTCTACTAAGCAGTGTTATTAAAGCTATAAAAGCTTCAATTAACAATTTATATACTTCAAAAATCAAACATATGATAGTCTTCGGTATGGTGCTTTTTCTTTTATGTGACGCATGTGTAGCCTTATCTAATATAACTGTTATTTTTCCATTATCAGATTATATAATGACAAGTTTACATACAATATCTTCTTTATTAATTTGGGTGTTCTATCTTCCATCACAGTTACTTTTGGCTTTAAGTGGAAATGGTAGAATTTCAAGGTGACTTATATATAGAACTTCAATATAGCTTTTTACAGATTTTCAAAATATGTTACTGCTTGTTTTTGTGCGCTAATTATTTTTTCACAGAAAAGATCAAATTCACTATCCTCAATTTGGAGTTCTGGATGAGACAGTATATGTTGAATGGAAATCTTAATACCTTGATCAAATCTTGTGGTGGCAATAAAGCTTGGAACAAGTCTTTTAATTTTACTGTTATTAAAAACTACAGTGTTTGACTTATCACCTATTAATCCTCCTTCAAAGTCAGATTGACATTTAACTAGGAAGTCCGTGGATACATGAAATTTTTCGACCTTAACATCAAGTGCGGCTCCAATAGTATCATATATTTGATTCCAGGTTAAAGATTCATCAGAGGTAATTTGAACAGCCTCTCCAAGAGCGGATCTGTTTCCCATAATTCCAACAAAGGCTTTTGCAAAATCAGAGTTATGCGTTACTGTCCATAGGGAACTGCCATCACCAGGGATTATTACGGGCTTTCCCTTCATTATACGATCAATAACCTGATAAAAACCTTTTTTACCGTGAATTGCAACGGGGATACTATCCTTGCTATATGTGTGACTCGGACGAACTATCGTAATGGGAAAATTATTATTTCGATATTCTGAGAGCAGTAGTTCTTCGCAGGCTATTTTGCTGCGAGAATATTCCCAGTATGGATTAGATAGTGGAGTACTTTCGCTAACTTCGTAGTATGACAATGGTTTTTGATAAGCTGATGCAGAGCTAATAAAAATAAATTGTTTTGTATTTCTTTTAAAAAGTCTTATATCTCGCTTAATTTGTAATGGTTCAAATGCAATAAAATCAGCAACTACATCAAAGTTCATATTTTCTATAAGTTTCGTGACAGCGGCCTCATCGTTTATATCAGCAGTTATAACCCTAGCACCTTCTGGAACTCTGTCCATTTTATTACCTCTGTTTAGTAAATATAGTTCCCAGTTTTCTTCGATTGCAAGTTTAGATATAGCAGTGCTAATTGTGCCTGTTCCACCTATAAATAGTGCTTTCATATTAATCCCCTTTCTATAAATGTTTTTATAAATAACCTAATGATACTAGTCGTATTTTACCATTAATTATCTGAACTTTCAAACTTATAAGCTTTGCTACTCTTTGTAACAATACTGACCACATAGATAAATATTAAATGAAGTATAGTTTTTTTGAAAGTAATAACTTGACAAGCCGGTAAAATAATAGTAAAATGACAACAATATATATAACAGAAAAAATTTTTAAGAAATAGGAGGGCAATTATTATGTTTGTAATAGGGTCAATTACCACCAGCATGGGAAAAAATCTAATGAAAAATTTTAATTGTTCTATAGCTTCTTAAAATATAAGATGAGTGAATTATTTTAATCTTATATTATGAGCTGTTAGGACGCAATTGCTCATAATGGTGTTAGTATTAAAATGATTTTAATAATAGAGAATACTTCAGTACTTATAAATACCGTGTTCATATGTATTTATAATTTATTGGAATCTAAGTATTTTAAATGTTTATTATAAATCGTAAGCACTGTTAACATGGGTTAACAGTGCTTTTATTAGTGTGCCAGGCATGGCAATTAACTAGGTGGTGAAAGTCCACTGTGGGGGTCTGTAGTTACCAACCACTAGCTGAAGACAAGGTATCCACCGTGAGGTGTGAGCTGGAGGAAGTCCTAGGCAAAG
>NZ_JBNMNU010000158.1:0-10059 GCF_051278035.1 Clostridium sp. | reverse complement strand
AATCAGTTAAAAAATTAAGTAATGGAATTACTTCTACTAAATAAACAGCCAAAAAGGATGCCTTAGGGCATCTTTTCTAACTGTATCATATTTTTAGCAAGCAGTTTAAACTCTTCTGTAGAACATGGTAAAACTTTTGTATTAATACCTTTAAGTCTAAATATTTCTTTAGTTAATTCATACCAGGTGCATTCACCTTTACAGGTACAATGAAAAAGTGCGTAATTCATGTAATGAATAAAATTTGAGCCTATAAATCCATCACCACCAGTTATTAAATAAGTTTTCATTTATATTTATTCTCCTTTTCACTAAACGAATATTTCTATGTCTCTTAGTTTTTTTAGACTTTTATCTTTGTCTGATAAAAATACTGATGCTAACCCTTCGAGGGGCCACTGTACAGCTATATCTTCGTCTGTCCATGAAATTCCACTTTCATACTCAGGTCTATAGTAGTCTGTACACTTATAATTAAATATAGCAATTTTAGATAGTACTAAAAAACCATGAGCAAAGCCTTCAGGAATGTACAATTGCTTTTTATTTTCAGCTGTAAGAATCACACCTACATATTTGCTAAAGGTAGGGGAATCCTTCCTCAAGTCAACAGCTACATCAAAGACTTTACCCTTAGTAACTCTAACTAATTTTCCTTGAGGATGATTTATCTGAAAATGAAGACCACGCAGAACACCTTTTTTAGATTTTGATTCATTATCTTGAACAAATTCCATAGTAAGTCCGGCATCACAAAAGTCTTTTTTATTATAACTTTCCATGAAATAGCCTCTAATATCTCCCAGTATTAGAGGCTCTATTATATACAAATCTTTAATTTTTGTTTGAACAAAATTAAACTTACCCATATAAAATCCTCCATTACTTATTATTTATAATATTATATATTATGATTTAATTTTGTTATCTTCACATGCAATCTTAAGTAAATATTTTCCGTATTCTGTTTTTATTAGTGGTTCAGATATTTTTAAGAGCTGCTCCTTATCTATAAAACCATTTAAGTAAGCTATTTCTTCTATACATGCTACATATAGTCCTTGCCTTGTTTGCACCGCTTCCACAAAGTTAGAAGCATCTAGAAGTCCTCTATGTGTTCCAGTATCAAGCCAAGCCATGCCTCTACCCAGTAATTCTACTTTTAGACTTTTTCTTTTTAAATATTCATTATTCACAGATGTAATTTCTATTTCATCTCTATCAGATGGTTTAACATTTTTAGCAATGTCTATTACAGTATTATCATAAAAATACAGACCACAAACAGCATAATTTGATTTTGGTTTTTCTGGTTTTTCTTCAATTGACACTATATTATTGTTTTCATCGAACTCCACAACTCCAAAATCTTCTGGATTACTTACATGGTATCCGAAAATAGTAGCACCTTCTTTTCTATTTGCAGCGATTCTAAGTCTTTCGGTAAAACCGTAACCATGAAATATGTTATCTCCAAGTATTAAAGCTACATTATCATCGCCTATAAAACGTTCTCCTATTATAAATGCATCTGCAAGTCCACGAGGATACTGCTGAACAATATATTGCAGATTGATACCTATAAAACTGCCATCACCAAGTAATTCTTGAAAAGATGTAATGTCTCTAGGTGTTGAAATAATTAGTACTTCTTTTATACCTGCAAGCATTAACACTGATAATGGGTAATAAATCATAGGTTTATCATATATAGGTAATATTTGTTTTGATACTGATTTTGTTATTGGATAAAGACGTGTGCCATATCCTCCTGCTAAAATAATACCTTTCATATTTTGCCTCCTGAGAAAGTCTATCTTTATTAATATATTATAGTTAGTGCAAATTAGTGCATCACATTATTTTAGTCAACAATAAAATTTTTTTATAAAAGATAAAAATCACAGAGGAATTATTAACATTTATGCACTTCTATCTGAAGCTAACATAAAATATAGAGTAAATGCTCATAAAATTTACTTAAGTAATTATGGTGGTGAAATTTAATGAAAGTAGTAATACTTTGTGGTGGAAAAGGAACACGTATGCGCGAAGAAACGGAATACAGGCCTAAGCCTTTAGTTGAGATAGGTTGTAAACCGATTTTATGGCACATAATGAAAATATATTCAAGCTATGGATTTAATGACTTTATTTTATGTGTTGGGTACAAAGGAGACATGATAAAGCAGTATTTCATGGATATGTACTGGAGAAACAATGATTTTACTTTGGATTTAAGTGGCGATAGAAAAATAGAATATCATACAAAGGAAGAGGAAAATTGGAATATTACTATTGTTAATACAGGAATTGAAACTATGACGGGTGGAAGATTAAAACAAGTAGAAAAATATATAGATGGTGAGGAATTTATGTTTACTTACGGAGATGGATTAAGTGACATAAATATCTTAGAACTTTTAAAATTTCATAGAAAAAAGGGGAGAATAGGAACACTTACAGGAGTAAATCCTATTTCTACGTTTGGGGTTATGGAAATTGAAGATGGAATTGTTAATGCATTTAAAGAAAAACCAATTTTAAAAGAACGGGTAAATGGTGGTTTTATGGTATTTAATAAAGAAATATTTAAATATTTACCAACAGAAGATTGCTTTTTTGAACAAGAACCTATAAGAAATCTTGCAAAAGATAAACAGCTTGCGGTTTATGAACATGATGGGTTTTGGACTTCTATAGATACTTTTAAAGATGTTGAAGCAGTAAATAAATTATGGGATAAAGGGGAGCATTTATGGAGCACAGCAGAGTAGATTTGTTTAATAACTTTTACAAGGATAAAAGAGTATTAATTACTGGACATACTGGATTTAAAGGTTCATGGCTTTCAATTTGGTTAAATGAATTAGGAGCTAAGGTTGTTGGATATGGATTAGATCCATATACGCAGGATGATAATTTTGTTGTAACTGGTTTAAAAGATAGAGTTATAGACATTAGGGGAGATATTAGAGATTATAAAAAGATGCAAGAAATATTTGCAAAATATAAACCGGAAATAGTATTTCATCTTGCAGCGCAACCACTTGTCAGGCTTTCTTATGAAATACCAAAAGAAACCTATGAAATAAATGTTATGGGGACATTAAACGTACTCGAGTGTATTAGAAATACTGATTCTGTAAAGGTAGGGGTAATGATTACAACAGATAAGTGTTATGAAAATAGAGAACAAATTTATCCATATAGGGAAACTGACCCTATGGGAGGGTACGACCCATACAGTTCAAGTAAAGGGTGTGCAGAAATTCTTATAGCATCTTATAGAAATTCATTTTTAAGCCCAAAGGATTATGAAAAGCACGGTACGTCAATAGCATCTGCTAGGGCAGGAAATGTTATTGGTGGAGGCGATTGGTCAAAGGATAGAATAGTGCCAGATTGCATAAGAAATCTTATAGAAAACAAAGATATAGAAATAAGAAATCCCAATGCAGTTAGGCCATGGCAACATGTGCTTGAGCCATTAAGTGGGTATTTGAATCTCGCGTCGAAAATGTATAATGATGGTCTGAATTTCTGCAGTGGTTGGAATTTCGGACCGAATATTGATTCAATAGTTCCTGTGAAGACCGTTGCAGAAATAATTATAAATAAATGGGGAAAAGGAAAATGGGTAGATTTATCCAATCATAGTGCAGTGCATGAGGCGAATTTATTGTGTTTGGATTGTACTAAATCAAGAGTTCAATTGGGTTTGGAACCAAAATTAAATATAGATGGAGCAGTAGAATATACAGTAGATTGGTATAAAAATTACAAGAATAGTAACGTTTATAACTTGTGCAAAAAACAAATCCTGGAATATTCATTTATTTCTTAACTTAAGAGACTCCATACTAGAAAAGAACTATTAGCTATTAAGGGGGACATAGATGAAGAAAATGAAAGTAGCTATTATAGGAACAGGTAATATTGGAACAGATTTATTAATGAAGATAATTAAATCGGAATTCTTGGAATGTTGCCTTTTTACGGGTAGAAATCCAGAATCAGATGGCATAAAAAGGGCAGAAGATATAGGGATAAAGGTTTCGTGTGATTCAATTAAAGCTATTGAAGATGATCCTGGCTGTTGTGATATAGTATTTGATGCTACTTCAGCAAAAGTCCACATTTATAATGCACCTATTTTAAAAAGATTAGGCAAATATACAATTGATTTAACTCCTTCGCAAATAGGAAAAATGTGTGTACCAGTAATAAACCTTAAAGAGTGTTTGAGTGAAGATAATGTTAATCTAATTACATGCGGTGGTCAGGCAACAATTCCAATTGCTTACGCTATAAGAAAGGTTCACCCGGAAATTGAGTATATTGAGATTGTGGCTAGCATTGCCTCAAAATCTGCAGGACGTGGTACTAGGGCAAATATTGATGAATTTACTCAGACTACCAGGGAAGCACTTACTATTTTTACAGGAGTACCTAAAGCTAAAGCAATTATTAATTTGAATCCTGCAGAGCCTCCGGTTATAATGCATAATACAATTTATGCCAAAATTGATAATCCTAGAATAGATGAGATTCTGACAGAAGTCCATCTAATCGTTAAAAAAATACAACAATATGTTCCAGGTTATAGAATAGTTTTAGAACCAGTAGCAGAGGGTGGAAGAGTTACCACGATGATTGAAGTTGTAGGTGTAGCAGACTTTCTACCTAAATATGCAGGTAATCTCGATATTATTACTTGTGCAGCAGTAAATATAGCAGAAGAGTATGCCAAGAAGAAAAGATTGATGGAAGGAGTTTAAATTTATGGATAATATTCTTTTTTTTGATTCCACCTTAAGAGATGGCTCACATGCAGTGAGCCACCAAATCAGTGCGGAAAGTATATCACAATATTGCCATGAAGCTGATAACGTTGGATTGCATACTATTATTGTAGGACATGGTAATGGACTAGGAGCTTCATCACTGCAGGTTGGGTTATCAGCTTTGTCAGATGAGGAAATGCTTAATACTGCTCGATTGGAATTGAAAAAGACTAAGCTTGGAGTTTTCCTTATTCCTGGGTTTGGAACAATCAAAGAGAACTTAGCTCCAGCACTTAAAATTGGAGTAGATTTGGTATGTGTTGGTACTCATTGTACAGAAGCTGATGTTACCCGCCAACATATTGAATATGTTAGGAATAATGGTAAAGAGGCCTATGGGGTCTTAATGATGTATCACATGACTACGACAGAACGGTTATTGGAAGAGGCTAAGAAAATGCAAGACTATGGTGCCTTAGGGGTAATTCTGATGGATTCAGCTGGTGCATCTACTCCCGATATGGTTTCTGAAAAAGTTAAGTATTTAGTTGACAATCTAGACGTAAAAGTTGGGTTCCATGCACATAATAATTTAAGCCTTGCTGTAGCGAATTCTTATACTGCAATAAAGGAAGGAGCTACTATTGTTGATGGCACTCTGCGAGGGTTTGGTGCAGGTGCAGGTAACTGTCAACTTGAAGTATTAGCAGGACTCTTACAAAAACTTGATATTGAAACAGGCCTGAATTTATATAAAATGATGGATATAAGTGAATACATTGTAACCAAAATAATGAAAAAACCTCAAGAGATAACGTCATTAAGCCTAATTAGTGGTTTGGCAGGTGTATTTTCAGCCTTCGCTAAACATGTTCAAAAGGCATCAGAAAGATTTAAGGTAGATCCACGAGATATATTTATTGAATTAGGTAAAAGAAAAATAATTGGTGGACAAGAAGACTTTATTGTAGATGTAGCTATGAACTTGGCACAAAGGAAAAAGCAAGATGATATAAGTTATCAATTGGAATCCTTATTATAAATAAATTTAAGGGGGGTGTAATTTATGAGAGTTGCTGATTTTATATTTAAGTTCTTAGTAGATAAAGGGTTAGAATCTTTATTTATGGTATCTGGTGGGCAAGCAATGTTTCTCGTAGATGCTGTTTGTCAAAATAAAGATATAAAGGTAATATGTACTCATCATGAGCAGGCCGCAACCATGGCTGCTGAAGCATATGGAAGAATTACGGGGAAACTCGGTGTTGCTTTAGTGACAGCTGGACCCGGAAGTATTAATGCGATGAATGGTTTGGTAGGGGGATGGACTGATTCATCACCAATGATGGTAATTTCGGGGCAATCTGCTCTATCATGTGTACAGTTTCAGCAGAAAACTAATATAAGACAATATGGTGTACAAGGAATAAATATAAAACCATTTGTTGAAAGTGGTACTAAGTACTTTGTAACAGTAGATGATCCCTGTAAGATTCTATACTACTTACAGGAGGCTTATTATAATGCAACGAGTGGAAGACCAGGTCCAGTTTGGATAGATGTACCATTAGATATTCAAAGGATGGAAGTTCCTACTAATTTATTAGAGGAGTTTACTCGCCCATTAGATAAAATTAATTATAAACAGCTAAAGCAGGAAGTTACACAAACTTTAGAGCTAATATATAATTCAAAAAGACCTATTTTTATTGTTGGGCAAGGAGTCAGAATTGCAAAAGCTGAGACGGAATTTATTGAAACTATAGAGAAATTTAATATTCCAACGCTTACGTCAAGGCTAGGTATAGACTTAATTGAAAGTGAAAATGACTTATATGTAGGACGTCCTGGGAATTATGGAGAACGGGCTGCAAATTTTGCTATTCAAAATGCTGATTTGATAATTTCTGTTGGATGTAGGCTTGCAACGGCACTAATAGGTCATGACAAAAAGGATTTTGGTAGAAACTCTAAAAAAGTAGTAGTTGATATAGATAAAGAAGAATTGGAGAAGCCAGATTTAGATATTACTTTAAAAATAAATAATGATGCAAAACGATTCTTTAAGGAATTATTAAAACAAGTAAATGTTGGTGTAAAACCAGATTTTTCAGAATGGGTGAAGGTATGTAATAATTGGAAGAAAACTTACCCTGTGGTAGTAGAATCTTATAAAGATGAGAAACCTGTAAATTCTTATTACTTTACTGACAAATTATCTGAATTATCATCTAAGGATGACATGATATTAGTTGATACAGGTTCTTGTTTCCATGTAGCTTGTCAAGCATGGAAGATTAAGAAAGACCAAAGATTTTTAACAACAGGAGGTCTTTCATCTATGGGATACTGGGCTGCTGGTATAGGAGCATGTATTGCCAATAACTCAAAAAGAACATTAGTTATAACAGGTGATGGTAGTTTGCAAATGAACATTCAAGAGTTTGCAACAATAAAACATAATAATCTTCCAATTAAGATATTTATCTTTAATAATAATGGATATTTGTTAATTAGATTTACTCAAAAGAATTTAATGGAAGGTAGATTATTTGGTGAGGGCCGAGAATCAGGTGTATGGTGTCCTGATTCTTTGAAGATTGCGAAGGCTTATGGCATTAAAGGTGTTAGAATTGATTCTGTTTACGGCATGGAAGAAAAAATTCAGGAAGTGCTTAACTATGATGGCCCTGTAATATGTGATGTAATGACACCCGAATGGCAATTAATTGTTCCAAGAGTATCATCAGAAAAAATGCCGGATGGTTCTTTAGTTTCAAAGCCATATGAGGATATGTTCCCATTTCTAGATAGAGAAGAGTTTTTAAAGAATATTATAAAATAATGAAACGTAAATCAATATTATTGTTCCAGGGGGCAAATCTTTATGAGGAAATTAAATAATATAATGTTAACTGGATCTAATGGATTCATTGGTAGCAACCTATTAGAGAATTTGAGTAAGGATTATAATGTATATCCTGCAAATAGGGAAACTGTTAATCTTTTAGACGGGAAGTCGGTTAGAAGTTTCATTAATAAAAATCAAATAGATTTAATTATTAACTGTGCTAATGTTGGTGGTACAAGGAAAACTGGGTATGATATCGGTAAAGTTGATATATTTCAAGAAAACTTGAAGATATTTTTTAACTTAGTACGTTGTCTAAATAAAGATATAAGACTGATTCACTTTGGAAGTGGTGCAGAATATAATAAAAATAATGATTTGAAAAAAATAAAAGAATTAGATTTTGATAAAAGCGTACCAGAAGATAGTTATGGGTATGCGAAGTATATTATGTCAAGGTATATTGAAAAAGAAGAAAATATAAATTGTTTAAGAATATTTGGCTGTTATGGTCCTCATGAAGATTACACATTTAAATTTATCTCAAATTCAATAATTAAAAATATAATGAATTTACCGATAACAATAAATCAAAATGTTGTTTTTGATTATCTTTTTATTGATGATTTGGTTAGCATTGTAAGACAGTTTATTATTAATCAACCCAAAGATAAAATAATGAATATAACACCCACAAAGTCAATTGATTTATTAAAAGTTGCAAGGATAATAAATGAAATTGGTGATAATAAGAGCGAAATAATTCTATTAAAACATAACTTAAACAAAGAATATACAGGAGATAATTCTTTATTATTTAAATATTTAAAAGATTTTAACTTCACTTCTTATGAAATTGGAATTAGAAAATTATACGATTACTATGTTAAGAATATTGATAAGATCGAAATTAAAACTATTAAGAATGATTTGTATATAAAAAATTGTAAAACAGTATTATAAATAAGTTATTTATAAAAGAGGTGCAATATGAAAAAAGAAGAGCAAATTAGGAAAGAGATTTTAGATAAAGTAGCTGAACTATATGAATTTAGAAACGCAAACAAAGAATTTATTCCTGAAATATCTAAGGTTAATTATGCAGGTAGAGTTTTTGATGAAAAGGAAATGGTCGCGGTTGTAGATTCCGTATTAGATTTTTGGCTTACATTAGGAGCGAAGGGCAGAGAGTTTTGCGATAATTTTTCTGGATATCTAGGGATAAAGCATTGCTTAGTAACAAATTCAGGCTCATCAGCTAATCTAATTGCAGTTTCGGCACTTTGTTCTAAATCAATAAAAAATCCAATGAAACCTGGGGATGAAGTAATAACAACTGCAATGACTTTTCCAACAACACTAAACCCAATTATCCAAAATGGGTTAATGCCTGTGTTTGTTGATATAGAAGAGGACACATATAATATTGATGCCTCAAAAATAGAAGAGGCTATAACAGATAAAACAAGAGCTATAGTTTTTGCTCATACTTTAGGGAACCCAGCAGATATGGATAAAATAATGGATATAGCAAGAAGGCATAACTTATATGTAGTGGAAGACACTTGCGATGCACTAGATTCAAGTTATGATGGAAAGCCTTGTGGAACTTTTGGTGATTTTTCAACCTACAGTTTTTATGCAGCTCATCATATTACTATGGGAGAGGGCGGAGCTACCTGCACAAATTCGCAGGAACTATATAAAGCAGCGCTTTCAATAAGAGATTGGGGAAAGGCATGTTTTTGTCAAACTGGTGAAGAGAGTACTAATGGTGCTTGTGCCCATAGGTTTGATTTTAAGTTCAAAGGTCTACCAGAAGGGTATGATCACAAATATGTTTTTAGTAATATAGGGTATAACTTAAAACCATTAGATATGCAATGTGCAATGGGAATCGAGCAACTAAAAAAACTGCCGGAGTTTACAAAGGCAAGGAAAAATAATTTTAAAAGACTATATGAATGTTTTAAAAAATATGAAGATGTATTTGTTTTGCCAAGATCTCTACCGAAAGCTGAACCATCCTGGTTTGCGATACCAATTACTGTAAGAGAAACTGCTGGGTTTTCTAAGAAGGATTTTGTTACTTATCTCGAAGCAAAACTTATAGAAACTAGAATGCTATTTGCGGGAAATATTCTAAAACAGCCAGGGTACACGGATATAAAGTATAAGATATCAGGCGATTTAAAATATACAGATGGTGTGCTTTATCGAACATTTTTTCTAGGAGTTTATCCAGGTATAACAAAGGAAAAGTTGAATTATATGATAAAAAGTATAGATAGTTTCTTTGAAAAAAACAAATAATGAAAAAGCTTACCTGAATTATAGAGGCCACTGAAAAAAGCGCTCTTTTTTCAGTTAAGTTTTTAAGCTTTAACAGAAAAAGCATGAGATATCCATATTTATGGATAT
>NZ_JBNMNU010000157.1:0-10072 GCF_051278035.1 Clostridium sp. | reverse complement strand
AATACGGATATATTGACTAAAATAAATACCACCCCTAAAACTGCTGCATTTCCCGTATTACCGCTACTTATATATGGATACAGCAATGAAGATAATGTTTGCACCCTTCCGCCTCCTATCAGAAAGGTTGAAAAATATTCTGAAAAGGAAATAAGAAACCCTATAGAAAAGGATAAGTATATTCCAGGAGCCAGAAGAGGAAGTAGAATCTTTGAATAAATCCTTGTTTGGTTACATCCCATTGTTTTTGCTACGTTTTCTATATCAGGGTTAATACCATTGAAAAATGAAATAAATATATTTGTCGCATAAGGCACGCAGACAAGCATATGTGCAAGTATCACTCCAGTAAAGCTGTTAATCAAATGGAGTTTTATCATCATCAAGTGAACACCCATAAATAGGGCAATGGATGGTATAAATAATGGTAGCGAAGATATTGTTTTTATAAACCTATCTCCAAAGAATTTATATTTTGTAAAAGCTCTCGCTGCCATAATTCCAACTAGTGTAGCTAGTATTCCATTTAGTGCTCCAATAAAAACACTGCTTAGTACACTGGTATAAAATCTAGAACTTCCTAGCATATTATTTTTCCAGAATTCCAGTGTAAATTTATCTGGAAACAAGAGTGGATATCGATAATAGGAGAAGATAGAAAGTAACAATACTAGCGTCATAGGAAATAATATAACGAAAGTCGTGATAAGTAAAATAAACTTCTTCATGATCTCCTCCCCTGCTTCTATTGATTTCAAATCCATATTATTATCTCATATCTCTATAAATACCATTATACTAAATGCAACAAGGTAAGTATGTACAATTTTATACAGAACACTAATAAATATAAACTTTTTCGCTAATTTAATCAAAATTTTATGCACCCATACACCAAAAGTTTTATTCATCATATTATATACTCTACAGAAGCGTATAATTTGAGATTAGGAGGTGATTAACAATGTTTACACCTTTTATAATAAGTTTAAGAGAAGGTATAGAGATTTTCTTGGTTATAATTCCTCTAGTAGTTTATTTCAACAGAAATAAACTATATGGGATGACTAAAAGTGCATTGCTAGGTAGTGCTTTGGGGTTGGTTATTGCAGCTATAACTGGCTTTATAATATTCTCACAAGTTACTTTATTAAACGGTCCTGCTGGAGAATTATTTGATGGACTCCTTGGGATAGTATTAGCTGGATTAGTATTATACAGCGTAGTACTTTTAAGGAAAAATAAATCTTTTGACACTGTTCCAAATCAACAATTTATATCATTAAGTCAAAAGGGAGTATTTATTCTTGCCGCCATAACAGTTTTTAGAGAACTTCTAGAAGTAACATTATTTATTTTAACTAGCTCAGCTGTTTCACCATTACTACTGGTCGGTTTAACCGTACTAGGGTTAGTGTGCGCAGCTTTAATTGTTTATGTCGTATCAAGAGGATTTTCTACTCTAAATATAAACGTAGTATTCTATACCCTAAATCTATTTTTAATCGGACTTGGTGCATACTATTTTGGTGATGGATTAGATGTATTATTTGGTAGTTATATTCCTGAAGTTTTAAAAATCGGTATACTATTGTACGCTATTCCTAGTTACTATATAATAATAAAAAATGATTTGAAGAAATATTTAAAATCTAATATAATTAAATAAATTCACTATTAAAAAAACCTTAGTAAATTGAATTCAATTTACTAAGGTTTTTCTTATTTTGCCATTCTTTGAATTAAATTCTCATTTATGGTTCGTATCCACTGTTCATTTAACTGATCACTAGTTCCAAATCCTTGCATAAACTCAGATTTTAACTGTAATGCTGAATCTTCCTCTTCTATCTGTTCCTGTATTAATGATAACCCATCTTCAGATATAGGCGTAGAATATAACCAACTTAATGTGCCATGATCGTTATCAGCCTTTGCTTGTTCTGCAATAGCGTAAAGCATTGTAGTGGTTACTATTTCTGTAGCATAATATTTGTTAAGTATTTCTTTTATATCTTTAAACTTACAGTTAGTATAAGGCAATACATTTATCTCATAAGGAGCATTCTTATCATCTAAATAATTTATGATGTGTTTATAATGACCATACTCATCTTCTGCTTGTACTCCGAAAAATGCTGCCCAACCAGCCAAGTCTAAATCTGAGAAATAAGCTTGTATGTTGCGATATATATTATGATTATCAAATTCGTGAGATATTTGCTCGTTTAATAGATTTAATATCGTTTTCTTTAATAACATTTAATCACCAACCTTCAACTTAATATATTCAATATAACTAAAATAAGAACACTAATAGTAACTAAATATATTATATAAAAGACTATATCACCATCTTACTACTCCATTTCCCGCACCTATCTCCAAAGCATCCTACAGTTTTTTCTCCATCTTTTATTTCAATAACTTCACAACTATTGCCACAACCATTGCACTCAATATTTCTAGGAACAAAATCACTAGTTGCTGTTTCGAAGCCTTTAAAATTTGTTTTTCCAGTCTTCATCAGCTCTTCTTTTCCAAGTATAGCAGCTCCTATAGCTCCCATTACATCATAGTGCACTGGAACGTAAATTTTTTCACCTAAAGCACTTTCAAAAGCTGCTTTAATCCCTTTATTAGCTGCAACCCCACCTTGAAAAAATATTTTAGGTTTGATTTGCTTTCCTTTTCCCACGTTACTAAGATAATTTCTTACTAGGGCCTCACAAAGTCCTCCTATTATATCCTGCTCTTTGTATCCAAGCTGTTGCTTATGTATCATATCTGACTCTGCAAATACGGCACACCTACCAGCTATTCTTACAGGCGCTTTAGATCTTAATGCATACTCTCCAAAACTTTCAATAGGTATTTCAAGCCTTTCTGCCTGTCTATCAAGAAATGACCCTGTCCCTGCCGCACACACAGTATTCATTGCAAAGTCCGTAACTATACCATTTTTAAGTGTAATTATCTTTGAGTCTTGACCTCCGATTTCTAATATGGTTTTTACCTCATTATCAATTTCAAGGGCTGCTACTGCATGAGCTGTGATTTCATTTTTCACTATGTCAGCGCCTATTAAAAAGGAAGCCATATGTCTACCGCTACCTGTAGTTCCAACAGATCTTATTTCGTTGTTATAATATTTTTCACTTAGAATTTCAAGTCCATATTGGATTGCCACTATGGGTTTACCTTTTGTTCTTAAATATAATTTTTCAATAACCTTTAAATTATTATCTAGTAGTACAACATTAGTACTTACAGACCCTACATCAACTCCCATATAGTACATTGCTTTTTCTCCTTTCTAACATATCTATAAATGCTTCTATTCTAGTAACATATCCCGCTTCTCCAGTCATTTCGTCTACTACCAAAGTCATTATTGGGAAATCTTTATCATTTGAAATTGCAGGTAAAATAGCCTTTGCTACAATTTCAGGCATACATCCCATTGGAAAAATTTGAATTGCACCATCAAAATTCTCTTTTTCTGCAATCAGTACCTCTCCTATACACTCTCTAGCATGACCACCAATATAATGCTGTAGATATTCTCTAGATGCTTTTCTTATACCAATCGAGTTAAGGTTCACACATTTAAGTAATGCATCCTTAACCCACCAACTAGGCGTAAGCATCCTTTTAGTGGATACACCATAATCCATAAGTTTATCTTCTATATAAAGATTAGAAAAAGGTTCGATTACAGTGTAGATTTCACCTATAATCGCAATTTTTATTGGAGATTTATTTTTATTAATAGATATATTTTTTATTTTTTTCTTATAATCTTTTAATATATTTACCATTTGGTATGGTGATTTTGCTTTTGATGCATTAATTTTGCATTCAACTAAAAGCCTCTTAAATTCTCCTTTATTAACTTCAAAGCCTGTTAAGTAATGCGCTAAAGCCTCAATTTTTTCTATTAGCTCGTTTACATCATAGGCTATCTTTAAAGCTCTAATTCTTTCAATTTTACTTTTTTCACTGTTATCTGTAATATTTTTTAGACGATTTATGAGTTCCCTTTTACCTATCTCAAAGGGACTATCAATTACAATAAACGTCAAATCGTGCCCTATTTTCTTTAGAGCATTAATTTGCAGTTCACAGTACTCACCAAACCTACAAGGTCCACAGCTTCCAGGGAGGATTATAGTATCCGCTCCCATCTCTATACTCTGCAAATAATTGCCCATCATAATTTTATAAGGCATGCACATTTCCTCTGATGAAAACTTAGAACCTAGCTCCAGTGCCTCACTACTACAAAAGGGTGGAATTATGCACTCTATTCCAAGCCCATCAAATAATGCCTTAGCTGCAAGATGTGTGTTGCCTAAATGTGGAAATGTTATCTTCATTATTTCTTTTCCTTTCAATCATATCAATAAAAGCCTCTATTCTTGTATCTAGACCGCCTTCACCAGTATGTTCATCAACCTTTAAAACTAAAAAAGGAAAATCCTCTATTTTATCTTGAATCAGCTCAAGTACTACAGAGTCTATTCCGCATGCGAATGATGATATATAAATTGCCCCATCTATTCCACTATTTTTAGCTATACTAGTTGTAAATCCATAAGAATTGGAAGCAAATGTCCAAAAAGGCCTTTTGAAAAGAGTATTTACTTCTGATTTGATTTGTTCCTCTTCTACAAATTCCTCTGTTATAACCCCTACTCCAATTTTGTTCAATTTTTTTACTATATTCATATTAATAAAAGTATCGTAAAGATTATATGGGTGCCCTACTAAGGCGATATTTTTTTTAAACCCTTCATCTCTAATCCCAAATTTAAAATTCTTCTGTTCTTCTAAGGCTTTACTAAATGCTACCTTTATCTTACCTTTATCCTTCGTTATCATAGCTCCAAGTTTTTTACAAAAGCTATATAATTCCTCCTCACACGTTGCGTAAATTGGTTCTATCATTACCTTTGGCAAATTAGGTATGCTATATAAAATCATTTCTGGAAGCCCACAAAACTTTGGGCATATAAATTCGCGCGCGCGAACTCTCATAATTCTAGGTATAATTAATAGATCGCATTTGTCCTTAATATCCATTATATGTCCATGGAATATTTTTATAGGTAGACATGCCTCGTCCACACAGTATTTAACCCCTTCATTTAAAATGTTCTTATTTGTATCTATAGACGTAATTACTTCTGCATCTAGCTCAATTAAAAATCTATTTATAAAAGGGTAGTATTTATAATATAGTAATCCTTTGGGTACACCAACTTTCATATTTCCTCCTTATGATGTTTTCTACTTCCTGCTTTCTGCTTACTCCTTCTATTCTGAACTATTAGACAGAAAAATATTCCTAAAATATGCTAATATCCACAATTTGTGTACTAAAAAATAATTGCGCAACATATTTTATATACAAGGCAGTTAAAGGATGTGATTGAATGAATTTTAATTTTAAGAAATATATTTTACTCCTATTGTGTATTTTTCTATCTTTAAGCCTCTTTGGCTGCAATTATAAAATTAATAGAAATATCTTTAGTAAGAGCAAGCCAAACAATTTTTATTACACCAATTTATTAATGAGTGATCTTACTCTAGAAAACCCTACAGAAATTTATGCTCTATATATGAATTTTTATAAAGAGAAGGATTTTTCTAAAGAAGACTTATCTACATTCGTTGATTTTTTTAATTCGTTAAATAAGAACAGCTTCATAGAAAAACCTGCGAACTTGCCTGCAAAGCCATTATACAAGATATTTATAACATTTAATGAAAACAAATATATAATAAATCTCTATAATGAGAATTTTATTTCTATATATCCCTTTGATGGCGACTACAAAATGGATTATATAGACACAAGTAAAATGTATAAAGCATATAATCTCTATGGACTGTGCAAATACCTTATACCTAACTAAGGTATTTTTTTTTACAAAAATTGCGATATCCCCTATAATTAATCACATTTAAAGTATATAATTTTCAATATAGATAATAGTAGAAATGAGTTCGTTATTATCCGCGAAGAACTACAAGGAGGCTACAATGAAAGCTTTATCTTTTAAAGAAATTAATCAAAAAATATCAGCAAAATTATTAAATCCAGTTTTTCTAAAAAACAATAGCATCCCAAAGGCTCTTATTGAAAATTTTCTATCCAGTCCACCATATTGGGAAAACCTAAAAATCATGATAGATTCAACGGACTTCACATGTGCACGTACCCTTTTAATTTGTGAAGAAGTAATGGGTACACTGTGCGAAGGTAAATTTCCAAAAGATGCACTGAGTTATTTATATAATTACACGTTAAACAAATCCTATCCAAAGGCCGTTACCATAAATCTTGATGTAGATCTAGCTCCTTCATGTGAACTGTACCTTACTGTTCTTAGAATTGTATGTTCAGTTCAAAAGAACTATAAGGATAGCTCATGGCAAAGTAACTACGCCATGAATTTCTTGCTCCAAAGAGAATTAGAAAATTTAGAGAATGACGATGAATATGTACGATTTATAAAAGCTTTTAAAGGTGATTTTATTTATGAAATGATGAAACTAAATGGTGAGGTTTTTCATTATAATACCCTAGACCATATTTGTGGTGTACATTATCTATCGCTATATATTGCAAGGCAACTTAAAGAAAAAGATGTTAAAATAGATTTAGGTAGAGTTTCAGGGGCTGCTGCTGGTCATGACATTGGAAAATATGGTTGCATAGGAGAAGAGCTTAAAAGAGTCCCTCATTTGCATTACTATTATACAGATCAATGGTTTAAAAAACATAACATAAACTACATTAGAAATATTGCTATAAACCATTCCACCTGGGATTTAGAAATTGAAAACCTTTCACTGGAATCATTAATATTAATATATTGTGACTTTAGAGTGAAAAACTTTTCAACTGGTAAAACCGTAACTATGAATATATTCCCCCTTGCAATGTCCTTTAAGGTTATACTTGATAAATTAGAAAATGTTGATGAAATAAAGGAAAAGAGATATAGACGAGTATATGCTAAATTAAAAGATTTTGAAGATTATTTGATCAGTATTGGCATTAACACTTCCCTCGAAGAAAGTGAAAATATTAATTTTCACAAGGCACCAGTTTTTTCTTTAATGCAAGGAAATGAAATAGTTGAAAACTTTAAGTATCTTTCTATAAATCACAATATTAATTTAATGTATATGCTACGTGATGAATACTCTCTAAATAAAATATTAGAACAAGCTAGAAGTGAAAAACACTGGAAGAATTTAAGACAATATATAAGGGTATTCGAAGAATATTCTACATATTTAACCCAAAAACAAAAGCTACAGACTATTAAATTTCTTTTCGATAATCTGACTCATTCTGAAGACGATATTAGGCGTCACTGTGCTGAGCTTATAGGACTACTCATTGCTATTTTTGATGAAGATTATAATAAAGAAATTCCTAAACACGTAAATATGGAAACCCACAATATAACAAGTTACAACCTATTCGTTGAATATTTTAATTTTTTACTTTATCCAAGTCACAAAATAATCTCAAGTCATAGAACTTGGATGGGTTATAGCACTAGAATTATGGTTAATTCTTTATTTGAAAATTGTAGGAAAAGTATGCTTACTACCTACAGAGATATTATTATTAAGTATTATGATTCTACGCGTTTCACTAACACAGAGACTCAATTGTTTTTACTTGAGACTGCAAAGTATATTCCCATGGACCCATATGATGACAACTTATCTTCAATGTTTAATTATGTAATATCAATGACAAACAAAAAAAGTAGTATTCTAAGATTATCTGCATTACAAATTGTAAATGACCTAATAATCAAGCTTCCAAAAGAGAATTATTTAAAGAAAAATCTAAAATCAAGTTTAACAAATAACGGCAAGAGTTATTTTGCTAAAAGTAAAATACCTGCAGAAAACCTACTTAAGCTTAGAATTTTTACGCTACTTAATTTAAAAACATCCATTGTTTTTTTTCAAAAATATTGTGAACAGGATTATGCAAAGATACCCGATATATTTTTAAGTAATTTAAAAACAGCAACCGATTGGATAAAAAAGAAAAACCAAATAGATTTATTGCTAAATTACACCATAAATGAAGCCCCTAGCACAGGCATGCATACAGCCATTCATTTTTGTAATTTACTTAAAGTAAGTGCCGTAGAGGCTGTTCGTAATAGGGCAGGGCTTGCCATACATAAACTTATGCCACTTTTGACACTTGCTGAGAGAAATGAAGTTGCAATAGAACTTCTTCGTGCTCTAGAAATAGAAGGACACAGATTTACGGAGTATATTCCACCTTTCTTAGGTGAAATACTCCTTTGGTTACAGCCTAAGGAGCTAAATGAAATTATTGATGATTTAAAACTGAAAATAAAAATAGCTACCGAGAATGTAAAGCCGTTAGTTCTTAAGACCATAGGTGTATGTATATCTAATTATCCAAAGTACAGAAATAGATTTAGTGAACAATCAGAAAATCATGACCGCAGAATGCTAAATATGCTTGGAATCCTTTTAAATGGACTTGGTGATTATAAAAGAAAAGTTAAGTTGTCCGCTATAAGTACCTTTGGAACAGACATTTTTGGTTCCAAACTTTTATCAATTGAGGAAAAAAATATTATATTTAAATTAACAGCGAAAAAAATTCTTACCCTAATTACAGAAGATAAAACAGAACAATTGCTTTTTCTTACAAATGCTGCTGCACTGAACCATATATATAGATTTATATCAGATTTTAGTTTTTTTAAGGGTGATATCGATATACCTATTCCAACAAAAACAGCCTTTTTCCCAGGCACCTTTGATCCTTTTTCTCTTAGCCATAAAAATATTTCAAAATTAATAAGAAATATGGATTTTGAGGTTTATTTATCTGTAGATGAGTTTTCTTGGTCAAAAAAAACCTTACCAAACTTACTTCGTAAAAGCTTGCTAAGTATGTCAATAGCAGATGAATTAAATATATTTATTTACCCAGAAGAGTTTCAAACAAACATTTCAAATCCACAGGATTTAAAATTATTAAAAGACAATTTTAGTGGATCTGAGGTTTATTTTGTTGGTGGCAGTGATGTTATATTAAATTCTAGTTGTTATAAAAAACCTGTTACAGAAAATTCTATACACAATTTTTCTCATATAATTTTTGAACGCGGAAAAACCAAACAATTAGAAGAGGCTACAAAAGAAATTCTTGGTGAAATTAAATTGATAAATCTTCCAGCAAGTTATGCGAACATTAGCTCTAGTCAGATAAGAAACTATATTGACAATAATCGAGATATCTCAAGTTTAATTGACCCATTAGTTCAGCAGTATATTTATGAAAATGGGTTTTATCAGAGAGAACCTCAAGAAAAATTTTCTTTAGCCTCGTCTCATATAGATATCGAGTTTTCAGATAATATTACCGAAGATTTCATAAAAAAACTTTCTGAATCTTGTAGTAATAAAGACCGTGTTTTTCAAATATTAACTGAGCTTTCTAAAAAAATTGCTCCAAAACTTGTAATAATAAAAAACGTCCAAACTAATGAAATTTTAGGATTTTCATCAATGCACTGGATCCGCTCCAATGTTCTTTATAAAGAATTAGACGATGATAGCTTATCAATGTATGTTCGTCAAAACGCCTCTGGCAGAATTATTCTTATTGATTTAATATGTATAAATAATAAGAAAAAAAATAAAGTAATAGAGCAAATACTTATTACAGAAACTTTAGCTTATGCAATATCTAGAGACTATGAATATGCAATTTTCAAACCTCTCCTGCAAGATATATACGCTCCATCACTAATAGAGCTTTTATATTTGCATGGTTTTAGAAAAATTGTTACCTCGGGTCCTAATTTAATAGCCCTAGTTGTAGATATGAATAATCCATGTATATTAAATTTAGATGTAGAAAATATTCTTAAAGAGCCTTTTAGAAGTAGTCAAAGAATAAAACAAGTTATAAATAGTACCCGAAAACGCCTACAAAAGGTACTTACTGAATTATATCCTGGTGAACTTGTTTTATCTTTCG
>NZ_JBNMNU010000156.1:0-10171 GCF_051278035.1 Clostridium sp. | reverse complement strand
CCAACCATACAACACTCAGCTGGACCACGTTCTATTTTAAATAAAGAAATATCTCCAATTAACTTTTCTGTATCTTTTATAAATATTCCAAAAGAATATTTTTCACCATTCTCTCGCTGTTTTAAACAATTACTCAAAGATTCACGTTGCCATTCTATGGTATAATAATTATCCTCCCGAAGTATGGAATACTCTTGAAAAAAATCTCTGTTTCGAATATTCAAGTCACACAATGCTTCTGCATCTAATTCATCTGAAAATCTGATAAAAATTTCCTTACCTACAATCTTCATAATGATATTCACCTTCCTTTTTTTTTAAACTAAAATTATATTTCTCTCTAACTCTATTAAAATAATCTTTAATATATTCTTTTGAAATAATTTTGTCGCTTCCTTGTTCTGGCCTTAATACATATCTAGTTTTTACCCATGGCATTTCACTATGAGACATTTTTCCCAATTTCTACATTGTTAAATTCTAATACCATTATCGCCTTGTTCTTTATTATAACAAAACTATTTAGTAAATCACTCTTTGAACAATTAATTCTTTCCTTTTCATCATATCCTCCTCAACCTCCAGAAAAATGTCCCTAGTAATGAACCTAATTCACCACCGCAAAAGTAGAACGTCATATATGCCTCATTAAAATATAGCTTATTAAACCATGGAAAGCTTTTAAGCTACAGTATATATAAATCTATTAAGACACTAAACTAAAAATTATTTAAAAGAGTTGGAATATTCCGAAGAGGATGGTAATATATAATTAATATTCTAATGCTTTGTAATATTCTAATTCTTTGTAATATCATTAACTAAGTTAGGATTTATTCCCACAAAATATGTTCCAAATGGATATTGCTCGAATGACTTTAATAAATGCGACAACCCGCCCTCAGTGAAGCCGTTTTACTTCACTGATGGGGCTAGATTAAAATAAGTAGGGATAAACTTATGAATAAGAAATTATTATTAATTGTTACTTTTATATTAGTACTAATCCCTCAGATCATGGGGGTAGTATTTTCCAATAAATCAACGAATCCTAAGCCACCTAAACCTGTTGATGGCTTTTTGGATTTGAGTAATTGGTCCTTCGAGGATAACGGAATCATAAGATTAGATGGACAGTGGTCCTTTTACTTTAATCAATTCATAACCCACCAAGACTTTGAGAAAGGCGTTGATGTTCTGCCAACTCCAATTGCTGTACCTAGCACCAGAAAAAACATGGAATTGTCCAAGCCAATTGCTGAAAACAAATTCTATGGTACCATGAGGCTAGTGGTTAAACTACCTGATAAAACCAAGGCTTATGGACTAAGGACTGACATTGTATTGACATCATTTAAGCTCTTTATTGATGGGAAGCTAGCTGGTGAAGTAGGGGAAATCGGGACCACTGAAAAGAATAGTGTTCCTTTTTATAAACTACTAAGCACATATTTTAATCCACAAAGTAATGAAGTAGAATTGATATATAATACCTCAGATTTTCATGCAGGAGATTGCTCGATTGTAGCACCTAGACTTGGTTTGGCAAATCAAATTTCCAAAGAAGGTCAAATGGGCTTAGGAAGGGATCTCTTTCTTTTTGGCATGTTACTCATTATGGGAATTTATCATCTAGGGATTTATATCATGAGGCGTAAAGATTGGGCGCCACTTTATTTTAGTATTTTTTGCCTACTGTTTGCACTTAGAATGTTAATGGTAGGGGAACGTTTTCTACCAAGTATTTTTGGCATTGATTTTTTTATTTATGGGCGCACGGCTTATTTTTGTGTATTTGTTGGATTTGCGGCTTTGTGTGGATTCTTATACTATGCCTTAAAAGGGTTATTTGCTAAATGGTTTATTAAAGTTAGTGTTTCCCTGGGAGTAATATTTGGTCTTTTAGTTTTGTTAGTGCCGTATAGTATTTTTGATAAATTATTGATTATTTACGCTATATTTGGGTTTGCTTTGATAACCTATGCTATTGTTCGGTTGTTGGTCGGTGTGTTGAAATGTTATCCATTTGCAAGCATTGTTTTGCTTGGGTTTGCTTGTTTGGCGGTGACTTTTGTAAATGATCTTATTTATCAAGTGACACTTGCTAATAAGACCTCGCTTATTCCACTAGGTGTTGCAATATTTACATTTACCCAGGCATACACCTTATCTGCAAAGTTTTCCAATGCTTTAACAAGAGCTGAGCAGCTATCACTGGATAAGCAGTCTATTTTGTCAGAACTTAAGCATGTTAATATCAATCTTGAGTCAATTGTTGATGAACGGACTGCAGATTTGCAGAATGCTCTTGAGGAAATGGAGATTATGTCAAAAACAGATTACCTTACAAAGCTTCCGAACCGACGTCTCATGCTTGAAAAAACAGATCAATTGATCGAACAAAATAAAGACTTTTTCATTGCGTTGGTAGATATTGATCATTTCAAAGACGTTAATGACACCTATGGACACGAACGTGGAGATGAAGTTCTAAAAAAAATATCGACAGTGATGAATTCAGCTGTAGGTAATGATGGTATTGTGGGACGATGGGGTGGCGAGGAATTCTTAATTGTATTAATGAATGGTCAGCCGGAAACTATCCTTAAAAAGGCAAATGCAATAAGTCAGGCAGTAGCAGATTGTAGATATGAAGGAATAGATAAAAATATTACGATTACTATAGGTTTGTGCCGATACTCAGAGCAGTATTCCATGAAGGGTACTATCGCTAATGCGGACAAGGCCCTCTATCAAGGCAAAATCAATGGAAGAAATCAATGCAAATTTTTTAGGTCATAGAAAATAACTACCGTTAAAATATAACGCCCATATTGTTAATTTCTCATAAGTAAAAAGTAGTTAAAAATCAACTACTTTTTTTGTGTATGCTACCCATATTTGAATAATCTTAAATTCCTCTCAAATAGATTGCTAACTAATTATTTTGTCATTAAAAGGTACATTTTTCATAGCAAGATTAAATAAGAACGGATACTCCTTTTGAATATAATCCATGTATACTAACCATTCTTCTGAGAGATATTTATACACTCTTATAGCATCTGCTCTTAGGTGAATCATATCAGCCTCACTTAATGTTTTATTCCTATTTCTAAATTTTATTTCGTGATACAAATGAGTAATTGATTGTATTAAGTCTGTAAATGTATCATGCTCTGTTAAATAAGGATTTTCTAAGAATTTAATAAAAACAGCTTTATTTGTTTGTAGAAGTTCATAGATGTTATAAATATCTTCTATTCCTAGTTCGATGTTATCCTTATGATTGTCAATAGCTTTTTTTAAACTATTAAAATCATTATCAAAGACTTCACCTATCTCTGATATTAAACAGCCTATTTCACAGCAATTTTTATCCTTTGAAGCCAGTTTGCACAAAAGCTCATTTCCCACCTCTTCAAAAAATATTTCAATTAAGATGTTAATCTTCTGACTCTTTTTTCTATTGTCTCTTTTCTCCAGTATTCGATCAATAATTACAAATGTAACTAACACTTCAATTGGAATAAATGCTAGGTCTTCAGTCATAAATACTACTATATGGTGAAGGTCTTTAAAAATAATAAAGTTAATGAAGTATAATAAAAACGAAACTGCTAAGAATAATATGCTAAGTTTTAAAGTTCGTCTATCTTTTTTCATATAAATTGTCCTCCCCGTTTTGTGATAGTAAAAATAGTAGTGTTCATTTAAATAGTTTAAGTGGTCCTACATTAATATTTTGTCACTATTTTTATAAACATATCCCCATTATAACACCTACCTATACAGTATGCCAAAGTAAAAGAGCATAGATTATTTATAAATCCATGCCCTAACTTTATTTATCATAAATTCCTTTACGCCATTCTATACCTACTACAAAATGAAATTTTTAATTATCTTTGCACCCTTCCTGAAGCGTCTCCATTCATAAGAGTTTCTACTGCTTCTTTTACTGTCAAACATTATCCTCATGAATATCTAGTCCAACCCCATGTCCTCCAAAATCCCTAGCTACCGAGTATCCATTACTTCCTGCATATTCTTGTATAGCAGCGCCTATGTCACCTAAAAAGCTCCAAGGTTTCACTATTATCTTTATACATACACATACCCTTAACACTATCTTTCCCTATCCACAAATATACAGTGTATATACTTTCATACCCTGCATTATTTTCATTTTTATAATATTCCGTACGAGTATAAGTGATTTAGTTTTCATATGAAGCCTCTTTTTCTTTAATGGCTTCTTCGATTAATTCAGTGGTTTTTTCTAATCCAAATACCGCACTATTAACTGTCAAATCATAGTTCTTAACACGTCCCCATTTACGTTCTGCATAGATTTGATAATAGGTTTCTCTTGCCCTATCAGTTTTGTGTAGCGTTTCTTCGACATTTTTCTCTGATATTCCATATTCATATTGAATACGCTTCATTCTACTTGCTTTATCTGCATGAATAAACACATGGAAGCTGCCTGGAAAATCAGCTAAAATGGAATCAGAACAATGTTCCATAATCACGCAAGATTCGGTATTGGCAAGCTTCATAATAGCTCTCTTTTCTGATTCATAGATAGCATTTAGAGGATCTTTCTCCTTTTTAGAAAAGGCATATTCTTGAGATAATAACTGATTCAATAACAAATTTGGAACAAATTGGTCGTTTTCCTCAATAAGTTTTTCGGAAAGGCCTGTTTCTTCGGCAGCTGTTTTTAATACTTGCGTGTCGTAGAAAGAAATACCTAAATCGGCTGATATTTTTTTACCAATATCAAGCGCTCCACTACCATATTCACGACTAATTGTCACTACTAGTGGGTGATTTTTTTGAGCAACTGTTAAAGCTTCACTCGTATTCAAAGTTGTCGATTTACCTTTAAATACAGCATCCATAAAACTCAACCTTTTGTTTATTAAACGAACAAGGGTTCCAACTAATAAAGATGCTAAAACCGTTCCCTCTCTTATTCCATTTAGTCGATGAAAAAGAATAAACGAAAAAATCAAACCACAAATTACACGTGTAACATCGAAAGCTACTTTTAATTTTCCGAATTCCTTCTTCGTAACTTTTGAGATGGCACTAACGACTCCTTCACCAGCCATCATGACAACATCAGCAGTCACTTCCATACTGACTCCAAGAGCAAGAATTAAACAACTAAGTACAAATAATCCTACTTGAGCAGGATAATTCGTCACATTTATCCATGAAAACAATCCCATAGTAAAATCGGTAAAATAGGCAAATATAAAAGCTATCACAACTTGAAGTAGCTGAATCGACTTGAATTTTTTTCTTAATAATAAAATTTGAAAAATAATAAATAATAAGTTCATTAAAAAGGTAAATTGACCAATCGTCATAGACAATCCCAAACTTAACACATATGGTACAGATGAAATAGGAGAAGTTCCTAAATTAGATCGAGTCGATAACGCAACCCCCACCGCCATCAGGAATAAACCTAAAACAAAAAATAAATAACGTTTCACTACCTCGCGAATTGACATTCTAGAGTATCACTCCCCTTCACTTTTTTCATTGTTCTGTTTAGAATCAGATAAATTATCAGACATCTTTGTCAGTAGACGAAATGTCTCTACCTGTTCCTCCATTGTAAATCCTTCAAAGGCTTTCTTTTTCACTTCATCAAAAATTTTCATGACTTTTTGGGTCACTATTTCTCCTTCCGTTGTTAAAAAAACATGCCAAGAACGTCGATTTCCATTTAACTGTTTTCGCTCAATTAGATTAATCTTCTCCATTCTGGTTAATAAATTAGTAACCGTGGCTGGCTCGATCTCACAAGCTTTAGCAATTTCTTTTTGCTCACAACCATTGTTATATTCTAGAAACTCCAAAATTTTTGGTTGACCCGGTGACAATCCTAAGGTACATGTTTGTTGCAAGATTTTTTTGTTACAAAGGGTGTGGCAAATCCGTACTATGTAATGCAACTCATGTTTCATGTTTATTCCCTCCTTTTGATTAGAATTATAATAATTAGAAAGCTAACTATTTCATTGTACACGTAGATGAAAAGTGAGTCAATCTTTCTCATCTTTCTGCTATTACCTTTAACTTACATAAATTCATCCATAAATAGTCGCTCTAGTAAAAGCTTGCTTTTAAAAATCATTAGGAGTATAATTTTGTTAATGATTATTGTTATCGTTTAACAGTAATGATTAATAACGTAAATTAAACTATACTAAGGGGATGTATAAAATGAATGAAACCATAAAATTAATTCAAGATCATAGATCTATAAGATCTTATTTAGATAAAGATATACCGGAGGAGGTTTTAGACCAAATTCTGAAATCTGCACAAGCCATGCCAAATTCTATAAATGGCCAGCAAACTTCTATTATTGTAGTGAGAGACAAAGAAAAGAAAAAGAAATTGGCCCATTTAGCTGGAGACCAAAAATGGATTGAAGATTCTTCAGTATTTTTAATTTTTGTCATGGATTTCTACAAAACAAGTTTAGCTGGTGAAAAAACAGGTAATTCACAGGTGATTCACGAAAGCATGGAAGGAACTCTTGCTGGAACCTTTGATGCAGGAATAGCTATGGGAGGTACTATAATAGCTGCTGAATCTTTAGGGATAGGAATTGTTCCTATTGGAGGAATTAGAAAAAGTCCTGATGAAATAATTGAATTATTAGAATTACCAAAGTACACTTACCCTGTTGCAGGACTTGCCTTAGGTTATCCTTCTGATAACTCGAGGCAAAAACCAAGAATGGCTTTTGAAACTTTTAAACATAAAGAAAAATATAATACTGAAATATTAAAGCCTGCCATTGATAAATACGACACAGAAATGGAAGCTTATTTAAAAGAAATTGGTAGAGATGCTCAAGAAGGAAATTGGAGTCTACTAACTTCAAATATATATAAATTTGTTTACTTTCCAAAAGTATATGGTTCAATAAAGGATCAAGGATTTACAAACGATAAATAAAACATAGGTAGAAGCATTCATGCTTCTACCTATGTTTTATTTTCCATGTAAAAAGGTCTTTAACCATATCATTTATACCTTTACGAAGGTTATATCGTATATTCTTGCATTGTTTTGCATATTCTACTTTTTGTTTTGTTTTACTCTTTAGTTTTCCAAATTTAGTACGATGATAGAAATGACATAATATTTAGGAGGCAAATTAAATGAAAATTAAAACTATCCACAAAAAACTTGTTACAACCTTTTTATTAATAATCATAGTCCCTATGTGTACTACTGCTATTATTTCAAATGTAATCCTATATAATAGTCTTAAAGAATCTTATATTAGCTCCTTAGAAAAATCTGTAAAAGGTGTAAGCAATGTTATCGATGAAAATTATAATGCTTATGAAGTGGCGTTAGCTCAGCTAACAGAAAACTCCATAGCAAAAGATGCATTATCAAATCCAAAAGGAGATTTAGTAGAAAAAGAACTTAGCGGAATAATTAAAAGTAATCCCAAAATATTAAATGTTTATGTTGCAACTAAAAACAAAAGCATGCATATATCTCCTAAAACAAGTCTTCCAGAAGGTTATGATCCAACAGTGAGATCCTGGTATAAAGATACAATTGCCAATAATGAAGTACTTTGGCAGGATGCCTATAAGGATATAGCAACTGGAAAGATGGTAGTAACAGCTACAAAAACTATATTAGACGACTCAGGAAAACCAATAGGGGTTGCTGGTATAGACATTGACATAACTAATATCGCTCAGCTATTTAACGATACTAAGATTGAAAAAACCGGTGAAATAGTACTGTTAGATAGAACCGGCGTAGTATTAGCCACTAAAAACAAAGATTTATTAGAAAAAAACCTAAATCCTGATAGAGTAAATACTAACCCTGATACAAAAGACGAAAAGATAGATAATGCTTTTGATAATAAAAGTGAAGTATCATGGATGAAACCAATAATGGATGAAAAAGACTATTCTATCCAAACAAAGTTTCTTGGTACAAATAAATTTATTTATTCCTTAAGCAACGAAAAGTCTGGTTGGAAGCTAATTGGAATGCTGGATACCAGTGAGGTATATTCTAAAATTCTTTCTTTGGCTCTAATACTGTCAGCCTTATTCTTTGTATTTATTGTAGCTGCTTTAATTGTAGGCTTACGTGTTTCTAAAAACATAACAGGTCCAATTAATCAATTGAAAGAAGCCATGGAAAAAGGAGAAGCTGGTGATTTGACTGTATTAACAAATATAAATAGTTCTGATGAACTTGGAGAATTAGGAAAAAGATTTTCTAATATGCTTGCTAGCTTTAAAAACCTAGTTTTATCAATTAAAGGCTCCTCAGTTAATGTATTAAAATTTTCTGAAAACCTTACAGGGCAAGCAGATGAAGTTACTTCTTCTTCTGAAGAAATATCTAGAGTCATAGATGAAATTTCAAGAGGTGTTCAACAACAGGCTTCTGAAACAGACAAAGCCTCTGAAATCGCAACTGAATTTAGTAATAACTTATCCAAAATCAGAGAATATAGTGGCGAAATAAATATAGAAAGCCAAGAGATGGAAACTAGCAGCGAAAAGACAATGCATGCATTTAAAGAACTCAAAACAAAAAATGAAAGCACTATAAATGGAGTTTCACAGATTGCTGAAAGTATTGGAGTTTTAGTAAAGGAGACTGAAGATATTGGTCAAATATTAAGTACAATACTAAATATTTCCACTCAAACTAACCTATTAGCCTTAAATGCTGCTATAGAAGCTGCAAGGGCAGGAGAATCTGGAAAAGGCTTTGCTGTAGTTGCTGAAGAGGTTAGAAAGCTTGCCGAACAGTCTGGTTCCTCTGCTGAAAATATAAGAGATATAGTTACTAGAGTTATAGATACTACTAAAACTACAGCAGTAAATATGGATAATATTAAATTAAATGTAGAAGATCAAAGTTCAGCCGTTTCTCTTACAGAGAACAGCTTTGTGAAGTTAAACGTATCTATTGGAAGTATAATAGAAAAAATTGTATCAATGAGTGAAAGCATAGAAGTAATGTCAACAAACAGCGATCTACTTACTTCTAATATACACAATATTTCTGCTGTGTCTGAGCAGTCAGCAGCTGCCGCCGAAGAAGTTAATGCTAGTGCAGCTAACCAATTAAATGACATACAAAATGTAAAAACACAAGCAAATGAACTTTATAATTTAGCTCAGACTTTGGATATACTTATAGAAAAATTTAAGGTTTAACAATATAGAGCAGATTTGAAATTTAAACCCCCACATCACGTAAGTGATGTGGGGGTTTTTTTATATCTGTGAATATGGCTGATTATTTGATATTTGGTGTTTTAACATTTAAAACACTAAATGTTTCACCTTGGTCTGCCCATAGTGCCATGTTTGTATTAGGCGCACAAACAATAATATCAGTTGCGTTAACTACAGCTTTTTCTTCTCCAATTTGTATTGTTCCTTTACCAGAAACAACATAAAAAAATACATCAACAGGAACTTTATGCTGGGGAACTTCATCTCCAGGCTGTAAATTCAAATTCATAACTCTTGTATTATCATGGCTTATAAGTTGTTTAGCTACAACGCCTCTCATGTTTTTCTTGCCTTCTATTTCATTCATTCTAATAATATTCATTATATTTTCTCCTTCATATTTTATTATTGATGTTAATAATTATTACTCTATAGTTGTAATAAATTTTACTCTTCTACTTTTTCAAAATCTGATTTTGGTACTCCACATAACGGGCAGACCCAATCTTCATCAATCTCATGGAATTTTGTTCCAGGAGACACCCCACCATCACTATCACCTTCTGCTGGATCATAAATATAACCACATACTATACAAACATACTTTTCCATAATAAGCCTCCCTAAAATACAATTAGATTTTTCATTTAATTACTTGTTAGTAACATTCTATCCCTTTAGACCTATTTAAAATGTGATTTAAATCAAATAAAACACTATATTAATTTCTTACTATAGGCGCTTAGTTGCCTTTCGGTTTCTTCCATTTGTCTATCCACAATACTTGCCTTTTCTATGTGGCCTATTATACTTTCAGATGTTATTTTTAATATTCCATCAACATCTACTATTTCTTTACTCATGTTTTCAATATGACACTTTTGCTCAGTTAAAATTTACATTAC
>NZ_JBNMNU010000155.1:0-10191 GCF_051278035.1 Clostridium sp. | reverse complement strand
TGTTTTAGATGGGATAGAAGGGCAAAAGAGAATTTCTAGAATGATGGAAGAGTACAGAAAAGATAATCCAAAGACTTTAGGAACTTCAAATCTTACTAAATATATAGATTATGAAGCAGAAGAATCTTACGATATAATCAATGGAAGTGTAGATGCTAGTGGAATTCCGGTATCTAATGTACTTAAATTCTATTTTGATGATGGTAGTTGGTATGCTGTAAGGCCTTCAGGGACAGAACCAAAAATTAAAATATACATGTACTCTAAGGGAGAAACTTTAGAGGCGTCAGAAGCAAAATTAGTAGAAATGAAAGAAATAATAATAGAAAAACTTCAAAGCACAAAATAATACAAAAGGGATTCATGTACAGCGAGGATTGCATTCTGGCGCAGTACATGAATCCTTTAATTTATTTGCAAAGTTGAAGTGTTTTTAGATTGCCAATCGTTATATATATGTAAGGGATAAAAAAGGGGGTGATGATTATACAAAAGGACCAATTTTCAAGCTATATAAAACAATATGAACGTTTAATCATCACTATTTGTTTATCCTTCACAAAAAACTACTTTGATGCTGAAGATTTGGCGCAACAAACTTTTTTATCTGCTTATACGAACTATAATAAATTTGATGGAGTAAATTTTAAGGCTTGGCTTATAACAATTGCAACCAATAAATGTAAAGACTTTCTTAAAAGTCCCGCAAGAAACGTTGATAGCTTATCTTACGTAGATTATGAAATTCTAAAAGATAAGGGAGAAACCCCCGAGGATGCAATACTAAAAAAACAAAGCAGGGAGCAAATACACAGTCTTTGTGACAAATTAAAAGAGCCTTATAGGGAAGTATCGGTAAACTATTTTTGTGAAGATATTAAGCTAAAAGATATGGCGAAAAATACAGGTATAAGTTTAAAAACATTGCAAACCCATCTTTATAGGGCAAAAAAACTGTTGAAAGTTTTATGGAAGGAGGAGTGCACTTGAGTACATTATTTAAAGAAGACGGACACATAACTAAAATATCGCTAAATATGCTTAAAGAGGGTTCACTAAGTGAGGTTGAACTAATTTTAATATCAGATCATATTGCTAGTTGCGAAGATTGTGCTGAAGCGTTAGCTAATAGTTTCAGTGATAATGAACTTGCATGCGCTCCTTCAAGCTTTGAAGAGGAAGTACTAAGTAAAATTAAAATTAAAAAAGAAAAAATGACTCAATTTATATTTTATTCTCTTAGAGTTGCAATGGCGGCAAGTATCGCATTAGTGTTTGTTTTTTCAAACCAATTGAATCTTATAGCTAATACAAAGATAAGTAAATTAAATGTAAATCCTATAAGTTTAAGCAGTGTTAACACTATTAATGAGAGTCTTAATGAGTTTTCACAGAAAATAATTAACATGGAGGTTTTTAGTAATGAAAAGAGAAAGAAGTAAATTTTTAACCTTTTGTTTCTCACTTTTACCTGGTGCAGGTCATATGTATATGGGGTTTATGAAGATGGGTCTATCACTTATGGCAGCATTTTTCTTCTTAATATTTTTCTCTAGCTGGCTTAATATAGGGCCACTACTATTCGTTGCACCATTAATTTGGTTTTATTCGTTTTTCGATTGCATGAATAAACGTTATTCAACAGATGAAGAATTTTTACTTTTAGAGGACAATTATTTATTTTCTCTTGATGAAATCGTAAAAATAGACAGGGGTATATTTAAGAAACACAGAAAGTATACAGGAATAACTTTAGTGATTCTTGGTGGATACTTAATATTTAATAATATTATAAGCAGCTTATATAGATTTATGCCTGAGCGAGTATATTCAGCTATAAGTGCTATAACAAGAGTGGCTCCGCAAGTAATCATAGGCATTGCAATAATTGTTGTGGGTCTAAAGCTTGTTTCAGGCAAGAAAAAAGAGTGTGATCTAAGTGATTAAAGGGCGTAGAGTAGGAACCTTTACCACAGGAATAGTTTTAATTTTATTTGGAATAATGTTTTTATTAAGGCTTATAAACCCAGGAATTAATTATTTACTAATCTCATCAATGTGGCCCCTTATTTTAATTATACTGGGAATAGAAATGATTGTGTCATATATAATAAACAAGGAAGAGATAATTAAATACGATTTTGGCGCAATAGTTCTAATAATATTAGTATCTTTTTTCGCAATGGGCATGGGATGCATGGAATATATAATTACTCACATGGAAGAGATTAAGTCTATATTAAATGTAAACTAAACTAGGGAGTTGATAATATGAAGCTTGCACTAGCTCAATTAGATGTATCTTGGGAGGATAAACCCAAAAACAAAGAAGCGGCCCTTATGTATATAGAACAGGCTGTTAGTTTAAACGTAGATATGATACTTTTCCCTGAAATGGCTCTAACAGGATTTTCTATGAATACCAAGGCCATAGGAGAAATAAATAATGAAACCAAAGAGTTCTTCAAGAAATTATGCTTGAAATTTAAAATATTTATAGGTTTTGGATATGTAGAAGGCATGTCTAATAGCAAAAATAAGTTCGCTATATTGTCTCCAAAAGGAGAAGAAATTGTAGATTACACTAAAATTCATCTCTTTTCTTATGGCACTGAGACTGAATTTTATCAAAGTGGAAATGAGATAAAACATTTTGATGCACTGGGCTTTAATATTGTCCCACTTATATGCTACGATTTGCGCTTTCCCGAAATATTTCAGATAGCCTCAAAGACTGCAGGTTTAATTACAGTAGCGGCTAACTGGCCAATAGAGCGCCGTGAACACTGGATAACTCTACTCAAAGCAAGAGCTATAGAAAACCAATGCTATATTGCTGGAATAAATCGTGTGGGTGAAGGTGACGGATTACACTACAGTGGGGACTCCATGATTATAGATCCACTAGGCAATGTAATAAGCAGTTTATATATGGAGGAAGGTATTGTTGTAGCTGATATCTCACAGAAGAGTGTAACTAAAATTAGAGAGTGTTTTAAACTTAAAGAAGATAGAAGAGATAGTCTGTACGCAGATTTTTATTGATGAAAATATTCCCTCCTACAAAACATTGCAGGAGGGAGTAATATGTCTACCACTAGATTTTAAACTTCTGAACCAATTCATTAAGCTTTTGTGCAAGTGTTGCCTGACTTTGCGAAGTTTGAGCCACTTCTTCCATAGCTTTTGAGGTTTCATCAATGCTAACCTTAATATCTCCCGTACGCTCTGCCGAAAGCTGTGAATTTTGTGCCAGTGTTTGCACTGCATCACTAACCTGACTTACTGTAGCTTCTACTTCTCCTGACATAGAGGCAATTTCTTCTGACATAGAACTTATAAAGTCCCCATCTTCGCCATATTGTTCCCCAGAGGCTGCATATTGTTCTAAAACAGGCTTAATGTCATCTATAATAAATTTAAGTATGTCATTACTATTTTCTGATAAATTACCGAATGACTCTTGAACTTTTAATATAGTACCTTGAATAGTTGTCACAGTTTGTGCAGATTGCTCTGCAAGTTTTCTTACTTCCTCAGCAACAACTGCAAATCCTTTTCCTTGCTCTCCAGCTCTTGCGGCTTCAATTGCCGCATTTAATGCAAGTAAATTAGTTTGAGCTGCAATAGCTGCAATTCCATCAGTCATAATTTTTATCTCATCTACAACTTTTCCATCCTCTATAGCTTTTAATATTTTTTTCTCTTTTTCCTTATAAATGCGGTTGCTATCTCCTAATGCATTTTTAGCTGCTATTCGAACTGCATTAGCTTTTTCCTTTATTTGAGCAGCATTACCACTGCCTTCCATAGCTTTTGAAGATAATTCCTCCATACTTGAGTTAACTTCTTCAACGGATGCAGTTATTTCCTCAGAGGTAGCACTGGCTTCTTGAGTATTTTTATCTATTTCACTAGTAGAATGATCTATTATTTCCATTCTAGATGTTATTTCTTGAACAGTAGCTGAAAGTTCTTCGGATGATGCACTCATATCCATAGAATTATTCACTATCTCCTGTACGAGATGTTTAATATTTTGCTGCGCGGTATTTAATGCCAGCCCTGTTTGTCCAAGTTCATCTTTCCCTCTTATAATAACTCCCTCAGAGAAATCATATAATGATAACCTAAGAGCTAAAGCTTTTATTTCAAGGATTGGTTTTGTAATTTTGCTAGATAATAAAGTTACAATTATTGAAGCTAGTATTAATAATATAATACCAAATATAAGATTTTTATTTCTTATTCCGTATATTGCAGCAAAAGCATCAGATTCCTTTTCAACAGTTATAACAACCCAGTTACCTGAAGTGCCAGGAAGTTTAATAGTTTCATAAGCACTGATTACTTTATTTTCATTTATGTCTACATACTGTGTAATTCCATTTTTCCCATTTAGTGCATCGTTTGTTATGTTTTTGAGTTCATCTGGAACTTTAATATCCTCGGTCTTAGTAGATGGAACACCACTGGAATCGGTTACAATTTTACCAGCTGAATCCTTTTCTTTGACAGTTTTAGTCATTGTTTTATAATTGTATAGTTCTGTAATCTGATTTTTATCAGGATGGGCTATTACTGCTCCTTCTCCATCTAAAACATAAGCATAACTTTTTTCAGTACTATATCTTTCAACTATTGTTTGTAATGCTTCAAGTTTTAGATCAGCCCCCATTATACCTACTAATTCAGCTTTATCATTGCGAATTGGATATATTATAGAATTTACTGCATAATTGTCGCCATTAGTAGTTAGGTATGATTTTGTAATGAATGGCTTTTTTAATTCCATGGCCTGCTTAAACCACCATCTATCAGCTCTATTAGCTAACTTACCACTACTCCTAGAAGTTTGGTCACCCTTTAAATCTTGAATATAAAATAAATCGAAATAAGGATTTTTTTCTATAGTCTTCTTAAGTGCTTCCGTTTGTGATGCAGGCACAAAATCACTAATGCCTCTACTCCTTGTAAGTTCCTCAGTTAGTGCATAGGATTTAGCCATATAATCATAAACACTGTTACCGATAGTTGTTGCCAGTATTTCATTACTTGTGTAAACCTCTTGTTTTAATTGTTTTGACATATAATAGTCAGAAATTACGTTAGATATAATAAATGGTATACCTACGATTAAAATAGCAAAAATGATTAATTGATGTTTGATAGACTTCATTTTCAACCCCCTAGTTTTTATGGTAAAAATCTATATTAAATTCCGCGTTCATTTTTACAAGAATTTAATAACTATCGATTATTTTACCATTTTAATAACCATATATCAATATGTTTCGACAGTGAATTAAAAAGTATATTCTGAATTTTAAATTTAATTGGTACGTAATTAAAACTAAGATTTAATATATAAATCAAGGGAATAATAACAAAAAAAGAAGCTGCTAATGTTTCGGATTAGCTGCTACTATTTCTATTGATTTTGTTATGGCTGTGGTAACGTTAATTTTCTCTTGTTTGTCAACCTCAGCTAAAGCTTTCGTATATATTTCACCTTGCTCAGATACAATATATTTTGTATTAAGTGAGTTTAATGCTATAGCTTTAATGTCTAATTTACACTTTTCACATTTGCAAATATTATCATACCTATTTAATATTTCATCAAGCAGTCTGCACACTACAGTCTCAGAATAATTCTTCGAATTATACATTTGGAGCCTCCCTAAATATTCTAATATAAAAAATATATAACATATATTAAATACTTAAAACATACTTAGGTGGAGCATGCGTGAAAGCTCTTCTAAAACTTTACCTCCACCAATGCTGTTTCCGTAAACGTCGAGGGACGGACCTACAACTGCTATTCCCATGCGGTTTGGAACAACAGACATTATACATCCACCAACTCCACTTTTACTGGGAATACCAACCTCAATACAAAATTGCCCGGATTTGTCATACAGCCCGCAAGTCATCATAAGAGCCTTAACTATACTATTTATGTCCTCTGGAATAATCCTCTCATTTGACCATGGGGCTACTCCATTATTTGCAATAACTGATGCTATCCTAGCTACATCTTGAACAACAACCTCAACTGAGCAACACTTAAAGTAAGTATCTAATACATCTTCTACATCCTTTTGGATTATATTAGCTCCCTTTAGATAGTAAGCCATAGCTCTGTTTGTATTCCCCGTAAACTTTTCGGATTTAAAAACTGAATTGTTTACCTCGATATTGTTATTATTAGATAACCTTTTCATCATATTGTGAATTCTATTAAATTGCTCTATGCCATTATCGCCAGCCACAAGAGATGTACAAACTATTGCTCCTGCATTTATGAATGGATTTGATGGCTTATGTGTAATCTTTATTTCAAGTTTTACCATTGAATTAAATGCGTCGGCTGAAGGTTCTTTTCCCACTTTAGAAAAAACCGCATCTTGGCCATTATCCATAAGAGCACATATAAGGATTATCACCTTCGAGACACTTTGAATAGTAAACTTTGTCTCAAAGTCACCCTCTAAAATAATATTACAGTCTGTGTCAAAGATGCATGCACCAAGGGCATCTCTATTACCTTTTGCAAGTTCAGGAATATATGTTGCTACGGCTCCATTACTCGTATTTTGCTTGCCGGTTTCAATTGCTGCTTTTAATATTGAACGCATTTAAAATCATCCCCTTCATGATATTTAAGCACTGATGTATAAAAAATTTACTTATAATCTAATTTACCACAAATACTTACATTTTAATATTGATTTAATAATTAATTTCATTATAATTTATTTATTATTAACTTTTAGAACTAATAGTTGTTAACCGTCCCCCGCTTTTATCTGGCTTTAAGCCAATTAATTGTTAACCGTCCCCACCTTTTTTAATTTTTTCACGTAAACCCTTGCACCTTTAAATCAAATATAATATACTAGTATTAGATAGTTAGACAAACATCTAAATATCTAATAACAATATAGGAGAGATAATATGTCTGCTTTGAATTTACCTTTTAAAGCTTTAGCTGATCCAACTAGACGGAAAATCATAATGCTTCTTAAAAAAGGAAACCTGACCCCAGGTGAAATCGCAGAGCATTTTGATATGACGAAACCAAGTATTTCTCATCATTTGAATATGTTAAAGCAAGCTGATCTTGCATGTGATGAGAGAAAAGGACAGAATATTTATTATTCGCTGAATACTTCTGTATTTCAAGAGGTTATTGGATGGTTTTTTGATACAACGCGTTTTAATGAAGGAGATGATATTAATGATGAAAAAGATTAGAAGTACTATAAAAAATGATTGGTTCATTATCGCAATAATTACATTAACTTTTGTGGTCTGTCTTTATTTTTACCCAAGCCTCCCAGATAAGATGCCAATTCACTGGAATACTGAGGGCCAAATTGATGGTTACTCTGGAAAATTTATTGGGGCTTTTGGAATTCCCTTAATGAATTTAGCTTTCTATTTTCTATTTATATTTTTACCGTATCTAGACCCCAAAAAAGAAAATTACGTAAAGTTTAAAGGTGCATATAAATTAATAAGATATTCATTTCATATACTCTTTACATGTATACAAGCTTCAATTTTGATGGTTGCACTTGGATACCCGGTGAACATAGGAATGTTTGTAGGCGTGGCCGTATCCTTATTATTTGTAGTAATAGGAAATGTCATGGGAAAATTTAAGCATAATTATTTTGTTGGAATAAAGACTCCTTGGACGCTTGCAAACGAAGAAGTGTGGACAAAAACTCACCGAATGGCGGCGCCATTATGGGTAGTTGGAGGTATTATATCAGGAATCTTTGCAATAATTCTAGATGGAAAGTCATATTTCTATATAGTTTTATTGATAGTAGTATCTGCAATTTCCATTGTTCCAATATTATATTCTTTTGTTATTTTTAAGCAACTTAATAAAAAATAAGCGTTTAATAATGAGCAAAGGGTAGTAGTTTTATACTCAGTATTCAAATATTTTGTCAATAGGTCATAGCGTATGCTGTGACCTATTTTTTGCATCTAAGATTATTAGTTGTTAACCGTCCCCCATTTTTTTCTCTAACATTTAAGCCAATTAGTTGTTAACCGTCCCCCGTTTTTCATCTGGCATGTATAACACCATTAGTTGTTAACCGTCCCCACGCTTTTCCCCATGCTTTTATCCCCACCTCCCCCATGGTATAATATACTTAAGAAAAGAAGGGATGTGTTTTTGTGAGTTTAAGATTTATCTACGGAGGAGCTGGAATGGGAAGAAGTACGTTCTGCTTAAAGGATATAGAGGCTAGAAGTATAATCGAAGGCGAAAAGCCCCTAGTACTTTTAGTTCCAGAACAATTCTCATTTCAAGCTGAAAAGAATCTTATAGAAGTAGTTGGATCCACAGGAATAACAAACATCCAAGTACTTAGTTTTAATAGACTTGCCTACAAAGTTTTTAGTGAAGTCGGAGGCATAACGAAAAAACCGATGGATGGTTCGGGAAAGGCAATGTTAATTCACAGCATACTGCAAAAAAACTTAGATGAATTCAAGGTTTTTAATGGAGCAGCTAAGCAAAAGGGCTTTGTGGATAATGTAGCTGCGGCCATCACTGAGTTTAGAAAATATAACATAACCCTAGAGGATTTAAATAAGGTAAAAGAGAATTTAGGAGAAAGTCCGCTTTTAATAGATAAAATAACGGATTTATCACTTATATATGATGGATTTGATAAGGCATTATGTAAAAACTATTTAGACCCAGACGAGGATTTGACAAGGCTTTATACCGCACTTAAAGAATGCGATATATTTGATGGAGCGGAATTTTGGATTGATGAATTCACAGGCTTTACGCCCCAGCAATATGGAATTCTTGAAATGCTTTATAAAAAGGCTAAGACGATAAATATAACCTTGCCTCTTATGAGCTCTGCGCATTCCAAAACTATAGATGACTCAGATGCTTTTTATGCTATAAAGGTTACAGAGAATAAATTGATAGACCTTGCAGAAGAAACGGGAACTAGCTTTGAAAAACCAGTAGAACTTCAGGGTAATAAAAATCATAAATATAGTGAAAACAATGAGCTAAGATTTTTAGAACAAAATTATTTTGCATTTCCGTATACGCAAAGAACGGAGAAATGTGAAAATATAAAGATATTTAAAGCTCTAAACGCTTATTCGGAAATAGAGCATGTGGCAGTGGACATTCTAAGGCTATGCCGAGATGAAGGTATAAGATTCAATAAAATAGCGGTAGTAACCGGAGATTTGCCTTCCTATGAGAAATTAATTAAAGCTATATTTACAGAATACAATATCCCCTTATTTATAGATAATAAAAAGGACATAACCAGTAACCCTCTAATTGTACTTATAACAGGGGCAGTGGAGATTTTCACTAAGAACTTTAGCTATGAGGCGATTTTTAGATATCTTAAAACTGGCCTTTTAGATATAGATACTCAGCATATAGATATTTTAGAGAATTTCATAATAGCAACAGGAGTAAAGGGCAAAAAGAAATGGACAGATCTAGAGCTTTGGCAGGAAAAGATAGAATACTATTTTAGAGACTATTATAAGAGACGCGCACAGGAAGCTCTAAAATCAAAAGAAAAGCAAGAACAAGAACAAGCAGAACAACCAGAACAACCAGAACAACCAGAACAACCAGAAGCATCAGAAGAATCGCAAAGAGTAGAAGCTACAATAAAAATCCTAAACGAAACAAGGAAGCTTGTAATAGAGCCACTAATAACGCTAAAAGAAAAATTAAGAGGCAAAAACACCACTACTAAAATCTGCACAGCCCTTTTCGAATTTCTAGAAACCATAAATGTATATAAAACTCTAGAAATATGGATAGATAATTTCAAAGAAAATGGCGACCAGGCAGAAGTTACAGAGTACAGTAAAATTTGGAACCTAGTAATGGAACTTTTGGATCAGATGGTAGAAGTTATAGGAGATGAAAATTTATCTCTTGAGGAATTTTCATCGGTGATGTCAATGGGATTTAGCAAACACAAGATGGGACTCATCCCGCCAGCACTTGACGGAGTGTCAATTAGCAGCGTAGACCGCATAAAAAGTCATGATGTAACTGCCTTATATATTATAGGGGTAAATGATGGAGTGTTCCCAAAAGCGAGTAGGGAAGAGGGGATATTTACAGATGGTGACAGAGTAATTCTAAAAGAAAAAGGAATA
>NZ_JBNMNU010000154.1:0-10225 GCF_051278035.1 Clostridium sp. | reverse complement strand
CCAAAATATATTACCATCTTTCTCTTTAATAATTGTGTTAATTGAATCATTTGATAAAGTGATTTTAGTTATATTTGGATTAAATATTTTTCCCATTGCTAAAAAAAAATTTACACCATCTGGAGTTTCAACTTCTAAACCAGCTGCCATATAAGATGGTGGTGTTTTGTCTGACTCAAAATTAGTAAGTGTTGTAATTCTGTTAAATGTCCACCCATCTTCGTCTTTACCCATATATGCCAGACCCAAAGCTTCATCAGAAGTGAAGAATATCATTTTACTTTCACCAATTGTTTTTTCGTAAAGTATATCTTGCAAAGATAACCCTTCGCTTTGGAATCCTTGTTCGATTACTTTATCATAATTATTACCTTTAACAATTGAGAGATTGTCTTCTTTATTTTCACAACCGAGTGTCATGCTAAAGACGAATAATATTGATATTAAAAATATAAGTTTTATACTTTTTTTCATAAACGTTTGGTCCCCCTCCAATCTTTTATTTTATGTCTAATTTATAAAATATTTTTACACTTTTGTCCTTTCTTAATTATACAATATATCAAAGTAGAAATTCAAATGTTTAACAAAATCATATGTAAATTGCTTCCCTAATTTTAAAATCCTTTAATTTTGCATCCGAATGAGACGTGTGCGACTGGACTAATAAGTATTTGCTTTTTACAGTATCCTTCTGTGTGCTAAATAACTGTAAGCATTTGAACCAGACCATATAGTTAGTAGCAACAGAGTTTGTCTGCTTCGCTTCCAAACTATGTAAGGTACCTGACCCTTGGGTATAATTGTAAACTAAAAAATGCTAATTATATGTAAGCTAGCCTAAAGTAAAATATCTGATGCAGGTTTAGTAAATCATGTAACCTGATATCTTGTGCTTTATGTGGCAGCAAAATGATAGTGTGTTGCTACGAATGGCGCTGCACTTATTCGTTCTAGACATTATTATTGATGCTGCCTATGATAAATATGGTGACGTTTATATTCCACAGCAATATAGTTGGAACTGTAAATATGGATGAAACTACTTTTCCATTTAATAAAAAAGTATTAGATAGAGCTAATACCATCGAATTCAATAAGGTAGATTTAAAATACAATTTTGATAGAGTAGAGCTTGATAGGAGATAATTGATATAATTGGTATAGAATTAGAATTATTATATTTATAATAAATATGTATATATAATGGCAATAAGGGGTTGATAAAACAAAGATAGATGTAATACTTGAAAATAAAACAGTTTAGATGACACAAAAGGCCATTGCAGAGATTTATGGTTATATTCTTATTCATATTTATAGTATAATGAATAACTGTAGAGTATTAAAATATATAGATATAGAAGAAAATATGTAAAATACCAGTTAGAAATTACAAAGGAGGAATAATTTGAAATTTATTTCATGGAATATTGATTCATTAAATGCAGCCTTAACAAGTGATTCAAATAGGGCGGTGTTTACGAGGAAAGTAATTGATGCAATTATGGAGAAGAAGGCAGATGTAATTGCTTTACAAGAAACTAAATTACCAGCTAAGGGGCCAAGTAAGAAGCATATGGAGCAATTAGCGGAGTATTTTATAGGATACTCATATGTATGGAGAAATTCTCAGGAACCAGCTAGAAAAAGCTATGCGGGGACCATGTTTTTATATAAAGATAAGTACGCTCCAGAAGTTTTTTATCCTGAGATTCAAGCTCCAGATACTATGGATTTAGAAGGAAGAATTATTACTTTAGATTTTGGAGAATTTTATCTTACTCAGGTATATACTCCTAATGCAGGAGATGGTCTAAAAAGATTGGAAGAAAGGCAAGTTTGGGATGAGAAGTATACTGAATATCTTCAGAGTCTAGATAAAGAGAAACCAGTTTTAGCGACAGGAGACTATAATGTAGCCCATAGAGAGATAGACTTAGCACATCCACAAAATAATCGTAGGTCAGCAGGTTTTACAGATGAAGAGCGTGAAGGCTTTACAAATCTATTAAACAAAGGATTTACAGATACTTTCAGATATATTCATGGTGATGTGACAGGCGTGTATTCGTGGTGGGCACAAAGGGTAAAAACAAGTAAAATCAATAACTCAGGCTGGAGGATTGATTATTGGTTAGTTAGTGATAGGCTAGCTAACAAAGTTGTTAAATCTGAGATGGTAGACTCCGGTGAAAGACAAGACCATACGCCAATTTTATTAGAAATAGATTTATAGTTAGCAACAGAGCTTATCTGCTTCGATTTCAAACTCTGTAAGGTGCCTGTCACCTTTCAAATATTGTAAGAGAAGCGAACAATGTCTGTTTCTTAAAACTTCATATAGGTTACACCGGTAATTTGTGTACCAGTTAAGTTCCCTGAAAAATATTTATGAATTCCCTTGATGGCGTAAGTAATTGAGGCATAATAATATTAAATACATAAATGGTATCGCTTTTTAAAAGCTTGTAATAATTGTTGCGATACCAATATAGTTAAAGGATAGAATATAAACCTGTGAACATGGATACTCTAGAGGCAATGTTATTTGAGGCACGTGAAAAGGGGTATGAAATTTATGAGTTAAGATAAAAAATTATTAAAAATAAGAAACAGTACTGCAGAGGTTTTGATGTTTACAGCAGATGCAGGTTGTGATTCAATTGAGGTTATGGTTGAAAATGAAAACGTATGGTTAACTCAGGATATGATTGCAACAATTTACGATAAAGGACGATCTACAGTTGCAGAGAATCTATTAAATATTTTTTCTGATGGAAAAGGATATAATTCGAAATTTTATAATTTAGAGGCAGTAATTGCGGTTGGATTTAGAACTAATTCAGAAAGAGCGATCATATTTAGAAGTTGGGCAGGTTCTATTATGAAGGTTACTGCTGAGATAGCAAAATCCTTTGCAGAAAGTGAGTTTGAGAAATATCGAATTGTACAGGATAGATTATTTCAATCAGACTTTGATAAGTTTGCTAAAGGTTTATTAGAAGAATAGACATCAAATCTATTTCTAATATAACAAACATTAGAGTGAGCATCAGTAGCTGGAGTAGCAGCTGTTGATGCTTATTTTGTTGAAGTGGACGACTTATTCTAATTTAACAATTACGAGCTGTTATTTATAGAAATAGCAGAAGTTTATTTTTACATGTATGTAAAAATAAGCTACATTTAAGAGATCCTAATATTTAAAAGGGCATACTATCATCGTCGATTTTTATAACACAGCCATTATAAAGCTTTTCAGATGAAATAGTATTTTCATTATTTTTAGGCTTGAATGCACTATCAAAATGCTGTGGCCATTTATCACAATATTCTTCATTAGCATTTTCAAAACACTTAGGACAAGCAATATACTCATTATTTATATAATCATAACTCGCAAAGCTATGAGTCATTTCTTGGAGTTCAAATATTTCTTTCCAGGGAACCTCGAATTGATGGTTACAATTAATGCATTTAAATTCGCATATACCAAAATCAAATTCCTTATCTGCTGGATATTTATTCTTTTTATTCTTGCGTTTCTTCATTTGAATTCCTCCACTTTTTTTACGTTATAGGTATATTCTAATAAAAAAAGTTAAAAATTAAAAGTATTCCTGTTATGAATTAAAATGAACTTTGAAAAAATAGCTTTTACTTACTACGGTGTTGGCTAGTATAAGCTAATAAGCTCAGACTTTATAACTATTAACAGAGTGGGAATATTTGTCTCACTTAAAAAGGGCGTAACTTCCACACTAGTATATGAAAATCCAAAAACAAATGAAACATTTAAGGTCAGTTATAATTCCATTAAAGGAAGAAACACAAATTCTAAAAATGAAGGCAGCAAAACAATAAGTCAAAAGCCGGATAATATATTAGCTATAAATAAACTAGATAGTGATGCGGCCTATGAATTTGTATTTGACCTAAAGAAGAGGATATAAATATTATGCATAGATATAGAGATGAAGAGGAATACAAAAACCATGATTTTTACAAGAGTATAGAGGAAGTAAATATAGGTGGTATTCCTTTTCTTCCATCAACTACAGGACTCATGGAAGAGTTTTTAGATAAGCTGATAAATGAATCATCTTATTCTACCTTTGAAAGATCACTTGATTCTTTAGGACGAGAGAGCTATATAAAAGATGAATATTTCAAGGAGAGAACAGTTCTTGTAGGGTCTTTAAGAAATAAAGAGCAACTTGAAATTAATCTAAAAGATAAGTTTTATCACACTAAATGTAGCAATGTGAATTTAGTAGAGCATAATATTAAGTTTGTAGCTTTAGCTCAGTCAAAGAGACAGTTTGTAGGTGAGGCTGGCATAACTTATTATGGAAAGATAGTGGATATAAAAGTTGTGAAAAGAAATGTGATAAGAGAGATTCCAAGTGACTCTGAAGAGGATTACTATGTTTTTGAAATAGAAGAATGGAAGAAGCTTCACAGGAAAATTGAAGTGAAAGGCTATCAGGTGGTAAGGGTGATGTACACTACAGAATATTTACTTAGTAATGCTGAAATAGTTACGGAGCTTTGTATTAGGTCTAAAAAAGAATATAGATTGTGGCGGGAACTTAAGAGGATAAGTTCTTTAACTGAGACGGAAACTGGGAAAAGTATTAATAAGGATAGTAGTATTGAGGGTTTTTCTATAGAAGGTATGAGGGTAGATATAAAAGATGGGGAAATTTATGTAGAGTGCAATGGGAATTTGTATGAGTTTAGTGTGGCGGAATTTAATAGAAGGCCCAGGGATGTAATGGGGAGAATAATTGAGAGTGGGAGGGGTGCTAATTGAAAATGCACTATATAGTACAATCTAGCAACAGATACGACTTAGAGTGTTAGAAGCTAAATTTTAAAAAAATATTAAGTATTTCGATATAACAATTGCTGATCATGGTAATTTTTCAGTTCAAAGGAAAACTTTACTCCTTTTAATTCTCGTATAATGCTGTATAATAGAACGTATGCGAACATATGTTTGAAGAACGGCAATGCGAAAAATAATAGCAAAACCGAGAGAAATTAGCAACCACTAAACGGATTAGCTTCGCTAATCCATTTAGTGGAATGGGGTCGTGTCGTCCACTTATTAAATGGAATATTTAATAGGCTGCAAGTAGAAATTCTACACTATTTAACTTTCTATCTTGAGGTTTATATGAAAGAAAAACAACAGGATTAGGCTCTTGTAGAGATGTAAAAGAAAGTATAGATACTGCATTTAGATTTTTCAAAGCAAATAGTAGAAATATAAGTGCATATATATCAACTACTCAAAAGGACTACCTAATGCAAATACAAAGTTGGGATGACATCAAGCCTAGCATTAATAGCAATGTGCTCAGGAGCCCTTATGAAACCAGTACAAAGTCAGGTAGCAGTACTCGGTTCAGTTAGCATAGGCGGAACATTAAACAAGGTAGATTATTTAGCAAATTAAAAATATAAACGATTATGAACAGGAATTTTGGTATGCAAGAGAGTTGGCAGAAATACTAGAATACACAAAATGGGGAAACTTTAAAAAGGTTATAGATAAAGCAAAAGAAGCTTGTAATAATAGTGATATCAATGTTTTAAATCATTTTGCCGACGTCGGCAAAATGATAGATCTTGCCAAAGGTGCTAAAAGAGAAATAGAAGACATGATGCTTTCAAGATATGCGTGTTATCTTATAGTTCAAAATGCAGATTGAAGAAAAAATGTTGTTGCTTTAGGACAAACATATTTTGCAGCGCAAACAATAAAACAAGAAGTAATAGATGATTTTCAGCAAGAATCAGAAGATAAAAAGAGATTAGCTATTAGAAATGAACTAGCAGATCATAATAAGTCTTTAGCAGAAGTAGCACAAATGGCAGGTATAGAAGATCCAAGGGATTATGCAGTCTTTCAAAATAGAGGTTATCAAGGGTTATATGGAGGACTAGGGGCTAAAGAGATCAAGGAAAGAAAAGGGTTAAAGAAAAGTTATAGAATATTAGATTATATGGGAAGTACTGAGCTTGCAGCAAATCTCTTTCGCGCAACTCAAACTGATGAAAAATTAAGACGTGAAAATATTAAAGGTAAGCATAAAGCAAATGAGGTGCATTACAAAGTTGGAGCAAAGGTAAGGAAAACTATAGAGGAACTAGGCGGAACAATGCCAGAGAATTTACAAACGCCAAAGAAGAGTGTAAAGGCAATAGAAAAAGAAGAACAGAAGAAGTTAAAGAATAATGGTGATTTGATTGAATAGATAAATAGCTGAAAGAATTATTATTATTATAAAGAAGGGATAGCTTGTGTGGGTGTTTAAAATCGTGCGAAGGTATAGTGAGTAATACGGGAAACGACTACGGCACTCCCGATTAAATTTGAAAGTATTATTTTGTCGTTTATAGGGTGATTATAGTGTACGGTTTATGAGTATATATAAAGGAATTTATTGGGTATTATCGAATTAGATAATAGAAGGGAAGTGATTCAGATGATCTATAAAACTGGTGAAAAACCTGGAAAAGGTACTTATATTTGTACTAAATGTGGACAAAAGGTTGTTTTATATGATACGACTGATACTTTACCACCATGCCCTAAATGTAATGGTACCGAATTTAGAAAAGCTTAAAACAAGAAAGATCAAGACACTTAAGTGATTAACGAAATAGAATTATAAATTTTAGAAACTAACGATTAAATGCAGAATGAATATAATATGAGGCCTGCATTGGGTTGTTAACTAGATTGATGTAACAAAGATTAGAAGTGGAGTACTAGTTTGTAAGAATAGTGAAGAAGTATTTATAAAGTTATTAAATTGAACGACCATACTATAAAATTAGTATGGTCGTTTTAATATCCTTTAATATTGATGTAGTTAAGATTGTTGTGGACGAATCTCGACGTAGCCAAGATTAAAGAAACATCCTGATTAAAATATTAATTCTAATTTAGCTACTTAATTAATATAACTAGTAGTGATAGTAATTCATCAAGGAGCTAGGATGACTTTAAAATCAATATATACCTTTTTAAAAGCATATTTTAATTATATTACATCCGGAAATATCGCCTATGCAAGAGCAATTTCGGAAACTATGGTAGTTATCAGAGATACTTTAGGACAGAAGACTTTGAGTCCGATACAAATATACTTGCATAAGCAATATTCCTTTACACTTACTAAAGAAATGCTTCAAAGGTCAGTTTCACTTGCTATGTCACAATATCAAGACCCTTTTAATGAGATCCAATATTTTAAAATTTTAGCAATTATAGATAAAAGTTTAATTAAGACTAATCATAAAGGAATAAATATAGCAATAGAAGGCGGATGGGATAATAAAAATAATAAGCTTATTATTATTACATTTGGTCCACCGAGTAACATGACAGAAGAAGTTAGAGTAATCAAAGGATTAATTAAAGAATTTGTGATAGCATGTACTCCACTAGCTGATATTAAAACAGTAGCTTATTGGGATTTAAGCAAGGGAAAGATAACTGAAATAGACTATCAACCTTTGCAACCGGTTGATAAACAGAGTCTAATTGATGCTGCAAATAAGGTTTAATAGCATAGATAATCTTGGAATTTAATCTAAGTTGATAAATATTGAATATTGGAGTAAATAGTAAGAACAAACTTACTGGCTAAATTGTAGTGAGTTTGTTCTTGCTATTTTTGATTAATTAGATTAGTAACTAATTGCTTATGTGATTTAAGAATGGCTACTTAATGTTTTTTGATAAACATTAATAAATCGTCTGTTTATTGGATATAATTGTAAAGAAGGCATTTGAATAATAATTAAATTATTAGTTTGGGGGAATCTATATGCAGATTAACAATATTAAAAATAATGAATTTCTAATAGAACTCTGTAAGTTGTACATTAAGAAGATTTCCAGATTTCAATTCATATTCTAGTTGTACTCTTATTCGATTAAAATATTCATCCCATTTACTTGGTATACGAGTATTATTTGTGAGTGTTTGGCGTAATAATTTTTCGAAAATCTTCTTCAAAAACTTTACACATCTTTAAACGTTTCTCTAATGCCTGATTGGAAACAAGCATGCCTTCACCCCTCAAAATGAAATAGTAATTGACAACACTCGATACTTATGTTAACGTCAGTTTATAAACAAGTTTATACGCGAACGAATGAGGTGAGGAAATGCAAGATAAGTGCATTATTAGAAAGATTAAAGAGATTTGTAATATTTCTGATAAATATATTATAAAAAGAATAAATGAAGAAAGATTGCCAATTTTGAGGAATCATGTTACATTATTCTATATTCTTTCAGGAGATGGAACTCCATTGCTTTTTAACGAAATAGCAAAAATGTGGAAAATTTCCAAATCCTCTTTGTCAGATATTATTGTAAAGTATGAGAATCAAGGATTAATTAAAAAGTGCAGTTGTTCTGAAGATAAAAGGAGTATATACATAAGTTTAACTCCTGAAGCTAATATTATTAAGGAAAAACTATATGGAATTGAAGATGAATTTTTAAATTTATTACAAAAGAATTTTGATAAAGATCAATGGAATACTTTTGAAAATGACATAGAAAAAGCTTTAAGCAATCTTGAAAAAATGCTGTAAAAGCTTTTTTTTAATAAAACATAGTTCGTACACGTACGTAAGAATTTACAATTTCTAGCATGAAAGATATTATAAAAATGAACGAAATCTTAAGAGCTAGAACGAGCAGCCAGGCAAATGGAGGATGCTGTATCAGATGAAGAACGACATGGGGAATTATTGAAAGATTTAGTATTAAAATTTTCATAAAACTTAGGAATAAAAAAATTATAAAAAGGAGTGAATTGTATGATAAAGGTTGTAGCAAAAAAATTTGCTAAGGGAGATAAAATTGATAAAATTTTAGAACTCGCAAAAGAATTAATAGAAACAACAATAAAAGAAGAGGGTTGTATAAAATATGAAATGTACCAAGATCTAAAAAGTCCCGATCAACTAATCATGATAGAAGAATGGGAAACAATGGAGAACTTAAATAAGCATATGTCTTCAGATCATTTTAAAAGGATAGTTCCACAAATGAGTGTTTATATGGATAAGAAATCAGAAATGAATGTTTGTAAAAAAGTAATTTATACATAACTTATGTATAAATAAATCTAATATATAATAAGGAGCGTAAACATATGGAAAACCAAGTACTTAAAGCAATAGAAAATAGAAGAAGCACAAGAAAGTATACAGAAAAGCAAATAGGTGAGGAGGAATTGCAAACAATACTAGCGGCTGGTATACAAGCACCTACTGCAAACAATTCACAACCATGGCATTTTACAGTAATACAAAATAAAGAAATGATTACCCATATAAGTGATAAGTCAAAAGAAGTGATGCGTCAAAGTGACAATGAAGGCATAGTAAATATTGGAAAGAACGCTGTAAATATATTTTATAATGCACCTACTCTAATAATAGTTTCAGGTAAAGAAGATGTTAGTTCATCTTTGGTTGATTGCTCAGCAGCCATAGAAAATATGTTAATAGCTACTGAAAGTATTGGTCTTGGAACAGTATGGGTAGGTCTTGTTGGATTTTTCTTTTCACTTAGTGATGAAGTTAAAAAATTAGGACTGCCTAATGGATATAAACCATTTTATGCTGTAGCCATAGGACATAAAGCGAGTGATAGTATTTTAGGACCATCAAAGAGAAATAAAGATGTTATAAATTATATCAGATAAAAAACTAATTTTAAAATAAAGGGGATTATAAAATGTTAAATTTTGATTATTCAATACAGACAGAAGTATTTTTTGGAAAAGATAAAATAGATCAACTTGCAGAAAACGTAAAGAAGTATGGTTCTAAAGTTTTGCTTGTTTACGGTGGTGGTAGCATAAAGAAAAGCGGATTATATGGTAAAGTCACAGATATTTTTAACGAAAATGGAATAAACTTCTTCGAGTTATCAGGTGTAGAGCCTAACCCAAGAATATCAAGCGTAAAAAAAGGGATTGAAATATGCAGAGAAAATAAAGTAGAACTTATACTTGCTGTAGGTGGAGGAAGTGTAATTGACTGCTCAAAGGTAATAGCAGCTGGCTATTATTATGATGGTGATGCATGGGACATTGTACTTGATCCAAGAAAAATAAATAAAGTTATTCCAATTGCAACTATACTAACATTATCTGCTACAGGTTCTGAAATGGATGC
>NZ_JBNMNU010000153.1:0-10299 GCF_051278035.1 Clostridium sp. | reverse complement strand
CACCAGGTTGATAGGTTAGAGGTGTAAGCATGGTAACATGTTCAGCTGACTAATACTAATAAGTCGAGGGCTTGACCTTAATATGAAAATGCGAAAATTTATTTCACTGTGCAATTTTGAGAGAATACTTTTCTATAAAAAGGGTAAAATTCTCTATAAAAAATGATGATGAGAAGATATTTTATATCTAGTATCCGTAGTCAACGACGGTAGATTCTCACTTATTATTTCTAAAAAATAATCTGGTGATTATGGCATGAAGGTAACACCCCTTCCCATACCGAACAGGTAGGTTAAGCTTCAACGCGCCAATGGTACTGCAAGGGTGACCTTGTGGGAGAGTAGGTTGTCGCCAGGTAAATACTAAAATACTAATATTTTAGTATTTTAGTATTTTACAAGGCTCCTTGGTCAAGCGGTTAAGACACCACCCTTTCACGGTGGTAACAGGGGTTCAATTCCCCTAGGAGTCACCATATTTATGCAGGTGTGGCGGAATGGCAGACGCACTAGACTTAGGATCTAGCGCCTCACGGTGTAAGGGTTCAAGTCCCTTCACCTGCACCAATTTCAATTATGCGGGTATAACTTAATGGTAGAGTGTTAGCCTTCCAAGCTAGTTACGAGGGTTCGATTCCCTCTACCCGCTCCATTTTTATGTTTATAATACGTGTCTTTAGCTCAGTTGGATAGAGCAACGCCCTTCTAAGGCGTGGGCCGGGGGTTCGAATCCCTTAAGACACACCATACATTGGGATATCGCCAAGCGGTAAGGCACCACACTTTGACTGTGGCATTCGTAGGTTCAAATCCTTCTATCCCAGCCAATATGGTTTACTAGCTCAGTTGGTAGAGCACATGACTTTTAATCATGGTGTCCGGGGTTCGATTCCCCGGTAAGCCACCAAATTTTATAAGGCTCCTTGGTCAAGCGGTTAAGACACCACCCTTTCACGGTGGTAACAGGGGTTCAATTCCCCTAGGAGTCACCATAAAAAAGCTCTTGCATTTGCAAGGGCTTTTTTATTTGTAATTTTTTTGTGAGATAATAATGAAGGTATCCACAAAAAAACATAATTAGCACTGTGGATAATTATGTTTTTTTGTTGATAACTTTTAGAATTTAGTGTATATTAAAAAAATGGAGATGAAATTATGTTTATAAAAGAAAAAATTCTTACTGCAAAATTTATAAGTAGACCAAATAGATTTCAAGCTTATGTTAGTCTAAATGGTAGTGAAATAATGGTACATGTTCCTAACACAGGTAGATGCAAGGAATTATTAATCCCTGGATCTAAAGTTCTATTAAGAGAAGAACTCAATCCTAGCAGAAAAACATTATATGATCTAATAGCAGTATATAAAAAGAATAAAATTATTAACATAGATTCACAAATTCCTAATAAGGTTGTTGATGAAGCATTAAAGAATAAAAAAATACAAAAGTTGCTTAGATACAATATAGTACAGAGAGAAAAAACTTTTGGAACTAGTAGATTTGATTTCAAATTATCTAACGACATTGGTGAAGAATATTATCTCGAGGTAAAGGGCGTAACATTAGAAGTAGATGGTAATACTATGTTTCCAGATGCGCCAACAGAAAGAGGAAGAAAACATATATTAGAACTTATAGAGGCCAAAAAAACTGGTTTTGGAGCTGGAATACTATTTCTAATTCAGATGAATGATATAAATAAATTCACCCCATATGATGCAATGGATAAGGCTTTCGCTGATGCATTAAGATTAGCTAAAGACAGCGGCGTTGATATTTTTGCTTATGAATGTGAGATTTCTGAAAAACTTATAGCTTTAAGTTTTCCAGTTCGAGTTATATTATAATTTAATTAGGTTTTAAATAAAACGTTGTAAATAACATAGTCTTATAAGGAGGTAATAAAGTGAAGTTTAAATATTGTCCACATTGCGGAAAACAATTAACTCATAAAGATAGCTGGGATGAAGGCCCTGTACCATATTGTCATTTAGATGATATTATGTTTTTTGATACACCTAAACCATGCATAGTAGTTGCGGTTATGAAAGGTAAAGAAATTTTACTTCTCAAACAAAGCTATACATTTAAAAACTCAAAAGTATTAGTATCAGGATATGTAACTAATGGTGAGTCAGTTGAGGAAACTGTGTACAGAGAAGTAAAAGAAGAGACTGGAATATCAGTAGACACGATAAAATATTTGGGAAGTGAGTATTTAGCTTCTAAAGAAATTATAATGTTAACGTTTAGTGCTATGTATGTTGATGGATGCCTAATTAAATCTTCAGAAGTTGAGGGTGTTGAGTGGAAGCACATAGATGATGCATTGTGTGAAATGAGTGAAGATGAGATAGGTAAAAGAGTTGTTAGGAAAGTACTAGGAGAAATGAAGTAATTAAATAATCATTAGACATAGGTGCTGCAGATATTTTAAATAAAATAATGGTTAGATATAGAAAAAAATATGAGATAGAGAATGAAGAAAAATAGTATATTATATATAAGTTAATTCAAATTAATTTAAATTCAAATGGTAGGTGATAAAATGTCTGTAGGTGGAGATAACTGTGATAAATGTCCTGACTACTTATCAAAGCAGTGTGATGGCAAGAGTATGGATTGTATATGTAAAAGGTGTCCCAGAAATTTAGGACAGTGCTTAACTACAAAATATTGTAGAGAAACTGAATCAATAATTAATATATAATTTAGAATAATAAATAAGCTACTAGAACAGTATTATATGTTTTAGTAGCTTTATTTTAAGGTTAATTTCAAGTAATTAGGGAAATAATAATAGTAAAATGAAGTCTTTACAATATAAGGAGGAGAGTTTAATGCCAAAAGTAGAATATATAGAACAAATGATGCATGTAGCAAATAGTTGTAATGGGTATAACGCAGTAAGATCAGGATTTCAATCGTCAATAGGAACAGCGTTTAGTAAAAGTTGTGGTAATTGTGAGCACTTAAAAAATAATAAATGTGAAGTTGATTTATACGACAAAGTTTTAGCATCACTAGATCAAGGATAATGCATATATTAAATCGATAATACTCTGATAGCAGTTTTGGAAAGGTGTTTTTTTCACATTTGATTCATATATCAAAATTATTGGTTATGTGATGTGAAACTAAATACCTTTCTAAAGTGTTGTCAAAACAACGATTCATTACAAAAATATAGAATATATGTTACAAATATACATAAAAGATGTACAATATACACTAAAAAATTCAAAATATTAATTTCTATTATATTGAGAAATTTATGGTTAAGTGTTAAAATGAAATGGTTGTTATACTTCAAGACAAATTACAAAACGAATAAAAAATGGCAAAAGCCAAACCTTGGAGGTTAAATTATGCATAAAAGATTATTTATACCGGGTCCAGTAGAGGTAGCGGAAGATGTACTTCAGAAAATGGCTACCCCTCAAATATCACATAGAGGTAAAGAAGCATCAGCGCTACAAAGAAACATAAGTGACAAAATGAGAAAAGTATTTAATACTAAAGAAGAAATATTACTTTCTACAAGTTCAGGAAGTGGACTTATGGAAGGGGCTGTTCGATCATGTACAGCAAAAAGAGCAGCAGTATTTTCAGTGGGAGCATTCGGAAACAGATGGTTTGAAATGTGTACAGCAAATGCAGTACCCGCAGATAAATTTGAATCTGAATGGGGACAGCCAACAACTCCAGAAATGCTTGAAGAAGTATTAAGTACGGGAAAGTATGATTTAATAACTATTACAATGAACGAGACTTCAACTGGGCTTATGAATGACATAGAAATGTTATCGAAGGTCTATAAGAAATACCCTGAAGTTGTAGTATGTGTTGATGCAGTAAGTAATGCTGCTGGAACAGAAATAAAAGTAGACGAGTGGGCTATTGATATTTGTATTACTTCAACTCAAAAATGTTTAGGACTACCAGCAGGGATGGCTATTTGCTCATTCTCAAAAAAAGCAGTAGAGAGAGCTAAGCAAGTTCCAAACAGAGGATTATATTTTGATTTGTTATCACTATATAATTATATACAAAAGAAAGATTATCAATATCCGTCTACACCATCACTTGCACATATGTTTGCTTTAGATTATCAATTAGATAAAATTGTAGAAGAAGGATTAGATAATAGATACGCTAGACACATTGATGGTGCTGAGCTTGTTAGAGCATGGGCTAGAAAATATTTTGAGGTATTCCCTAATCCTAATTACTTGTCAAACACACTAACTAACATTAAAAATACAAGAGATATTGATGTTTCTGATTTAAATAAAAAATTAGGTGAAAAAGGATTTATGATATCTAATGGTTATGGAAAATTGAAAGATAAGACTTTTAGAATAGCACATATGGCTGAAACGACAACAAAAGAAGTAGAAGAACTACTTATAATAATTAATGGAATTTTAGGACTTAAATAATTAAAATTCATAGTTAAGAATGAAAAATTATGTAGTGATTTTTCATTCTTAATTTAACTTTTATAAGAAATTCAAATATTATAATTAGTTTTAATTCTACTAAAATAGAATTGTAAGCTAGACGTCTTAATTGTGATAAAGCAGGTTGTTTACATAAAGAGGAGGAATATAATGATGAGAATATTAGTTACTGATGGTATGGATAAAAATGCTATAGAAGATTTAAGATCTAAAGATTATGAAGTTGTTGAGAAGTTTTATGAACCTGAAATTTTAGGTGGAATTTTACAAGATTTTGACGTAGTCGTAGTTAGATCTGCTACGAAGATTAGACAGCCTATAATTGATAAAGCATCTGAGAATGGAAGATTAAAGCTTATAATACGTGGTGGAGTTGGAGTTGACAATATAGATGTAGCATATGCTATGGAAAAAGGAATAAAAGTTTCTAATACTCCCAATGCTAGTAGTGCGTCTGTAGCTGAGCTTGCCATCGCTCACATGTTTGCAGTATCAAGATTTATTAATATTTCAAATGTATCTATGAGACAAGGCAAATGGGATAAGAAAAAATATCAAGGTGTAGAAATTGCAGGAAAAACATTAGGTTTAATTGGATTCGGAAGAATATCAAGAGAACTTGCTACAAAAGCATATGCGCTTGGAATGACAGTTATATATACAGATATAATAGGAAAAGCTAAGGGTTGTGACGAGTATGAATTTTTTGAATTAAATGATTTGTTAAAAAAATCAGATTATGTATCATTACACATACCATTTTTCAAAGAAAAAGGAGCTACTATAGGAAAAGAACAGCTAGCTATGATGAAAGATGGAGCAATCCTTATAAATTGTGCTAGAGGTGGAGTAGTTGATGAAGTTGCCTTAGTAGAAGCTTTAAATAACGGAAAATTAGCAGGAGCTGGAGTAGATGTATTTGTTGAAGAACCAACTAAAAATGAAGCTTTAGTTAATCATCCAAAAGTCTCAGTAACTCCACATATTGGTGCAGCAACTAAAGAAGCTCAAACTAGAATAGGTGCTGAAATATCAGGCATTATTTACGATTTTTTTAAATAAACAAATGAAATTATTATATTAAGGGAGGAATAACAATGGCAGTAGTAAGACCTTTTAAAACATTCAGACCACAGGTGGATCTCGTAGAGCAAGTATCGGCTCTTCCTTATGATGTTATGAATAGTGAAGAAGCTAGAGAAATGGTAAAAGGAAAACCGCACTCATTTTTGCATGTTGATAAACCAGAAGTAGATTTGAAACCTGGAATAGATGTCCACAGTGAAGAGGTTTATCTTAAAGCTAGTGAGAATCTTGAAAAAATGATTAGTGATAAAGTATTTATGCAAGAGGAAAAACCTTGTTTGTATATTTACAGACAAATAATGAATGGAAGACCCCAAACTGGAATAGTTGCTTGTGCTTCTATTGATGATTATATAAATAATGTAATTAAAAAACATGAATTAACAAGAGCAGATAAAGAGCTTGATAGATTCAATCATGTTGATTATACAAATGCTAATACTGGACCAATATTCTTGACATATAAACATAAAGATGAAATTGATTCTATAGTAAAAAAATGGACAGAAACAAAAACGCCAGTATATGATTTTAAATCAGAAGATGGTGTATCTCAAATTATTTGGGTTATAGATGAAGAGGAAATTATTGCCAAATTATCAACTATGTTCGCTGAAACAGATTATTTATATATAGCTGACGGTCATCATAGATCGGCTTCAGCTGTTAAAGTTGGACTAAAGAGAAGAGAAGAAAATCCATCATACAATGGTGATGAGGAGTTCAATTTCTTCTTATCAGTTATATTCCCTGACAATGATTTATATGTAATGGATTATAATAGAGTTGTTGCAGATTTAAACGGAAACACTTTAGAGGAATTTATGAATAAAGCCTCTGAAAAATTTGATATAACTCCATATACTGGTGAAGGTCAATTTAAGCCAGATAAACAAAGAACGTACGGAATGTTCTTAGATGGTAAATGGTATAAACTAGCTGCTAAAGATGGAACTTTTAACATGAGTGACCCAGTAGATAGATTAGATGTATCGATACTTCAAAAGAATTTGTTAGAACCTATTCTAGGGATTGATGATCCAAGAACAAATACAAGGATTGATTTTATAGGTGGAATAAGAGGACTTTCAGAACTTGAAAGAAGAGTTAATGAAGGCATGAGTGTTGCTTTTTCAATGTGTGCTACAACTATAGACGATTTAATGGATATAGCAAATGCGGGAAAGATAATGCCTCCTAAATCAACTTGGTTTGAGCCAAAATTGCAAAGTGGAATATTTGTTCATAAACTGTAATTTATTACAACATAAAAAATAGATTACTTAAATAGATAGAAAAGCCACGCATATGCGTGGCCTTTTTAAATTTATAGGGTATAATACTACTTGTTAGGATTTTTATATTTACAATAATATATGTTGCAAAGGAGAAATAAATATATGTCACAGCATTCATTGTCAAGAACAGAATTACTTATAGGTGTAGATAGTTTAAATAAATTAAAAGAAAGTAAAGTAATAGTTTTCGGAATTGGTGGAGTTGGTAGCTATACCGTTGAATCACTTGTAAGAGCTGGTGTCGGAAAATTGGTATTAATAGATGATGATACGATATGTTTAACAAATTTAAATAGACAAATACATGCGACACGTAAAACTATAGGTAAAAGTAAGGTTTTAGTAATGAAGGATAGAATACTAGATATAAATCCTGAATGTGAGGTTATAACACATGAAACATATGTAACTGCAGATAACATGGCGGATATAATTACTGAAGATGCAGATTATGTAGTAGACGCTATAGACACAGTAACCTCTAAAATAGCTTTGGTAGAATTTTGCAGAGAACATAATATTCGGATTATATGTTGCCTAGGCACGGGAAACAAATTAGATCCAACGCTATTTAAAGTTTCTGATATCTATGATACTAAAATGTGTCCACTTGCGAAGGTTATGAGGCATGAGCTTAGACAGAGAAATGTTGAAAGTCTTAAGGTAGTTTATTCAGAAGAAATTCCTATTAAGCCAAGACTAGATGAAGTTATAACATGCAAAGAAGGGTGCGTTTGCACAGGAGGTTCAAAAAAATGTGCTATGAAAAGGCAAATTCCAGGGAGTATATCTTTTGTTCCTCCTGTAGCAGGAATGATAATTGGTGGAGAAGTGGTTAAGGATTTAATTAATTGAAAATCAAGAATAATATGATGGCAATAATTTTCATATTTATTACTATGGCTCTTAATGCGATGGCTGAAAATATTAGAGGTATATTTATACCGTTTTTTAAATTTGATTTCAATATAGATAATACTGGGATAGCGGTAATGCTATTTATTGGTTCTTTAGCATATATATTGTTTTCCTATATTGGAGGTATTCTCTGTGAAAAGATAGGACAAAAGAGGGTTATTATATTAGGACTTAGCTGTATGTTTTTATCGCTGTCATTATTATCAATAGTAGAAAGTTATACTATTTTCTTACTAGATATTTTTATTATGAATATAGGATTAGCGCTTACAAGCATAGCAATAAATACATTAGCACCGATATTATTACTAAGTTATCAGGCTATTCTTATGAATCTAATTCATTTTTGTTATGGTGTTGGTGGCGCGTCAGGACAAGCTCTAGGTGGAGTATTAATGTCTAAGGGGTTAACTTGGAGGAATATATACTTTGGAATATCAATTTTATTTGTACTTTTAATCATCGTATTTATATTTATAAAGATGCCACATACTCATAAATATAGTGAACGCAATAAAATTAATGTATTGGATGTATTAAAAAATAAAATAGTGTATTTTTACGTGTTTGCATTGGGGTTCTATGTGTTTTCGGAGTTAGCTACGATAAGCTGGATGGTGAATTATATAAAAGATAATTATAACTACAATAGTAGTAAAAGTGCTTTTTATAGTGTTATGTTTTTAGTTGTATTTAGTATAGGAAGGTTAGTGGGTGGGTTTATAGTTGAAAAATTAGGGTATTTGAAAATAACTATGGTATCTTTAATAATTGCAGTATGTTTGTTTACCTTTGGACTCATTCTTGGACAAGATGGACTTATTGTAATATCTATTTCAGGGTTCTTCTTTGCAATCACTTTTCCGACTCTTGTGCTTACAATAAGCAAGGTGTTCTATGAAAACACATCGTATATAACAGGAGTAATAGTTACATTAACGTCTTTAGTTAATATGCTGCTCAACTTGGTGATAGGTAAATTAAATGATAAAATTGGTACTTATTTTGCTTTTTATATGATACCTATAAGCTTAGTAATATCAATTATATTTATATATCTTATTTATATAAATACAAAGAGTGATTTTATTGTAGATAAAAGGGGTTAGTAATGAATAAGGGCAAATATGTAAACTTAGAAGCTGTTAAGGGAAATGAAAGAGAGTATGTAATAAAAGATAATTTTTATATTATACTAGGAAGAATATTTATAGTGGAGTTAGATAAACAAAATAAGTTTTGCCTTTTCAGGTTAAAATTTAATAAGCATACTAATGAGAGCTATGAGTACTTAAAAGACACATTAAATCTTATACTAAATATTCTATTTAAAAACATGGGGATATATAAAGTAAATGTTATAGCTCATGAAAATATAAACATAAGTGGATTTATAGATTTAGGATTTGATTTAGAGGGTATTATTACAAATAGTATAAAAACTAAATCTGAATTTCAGTCAGAAATCATGTTCGGTATAAATTCGCTTAATTTTAGTAGAAATTTAATAAAAAGGGGTTTCTCTATAAAAGGTAGGAATATTAAAATTAAGGTATTAACTCCAAGTGATGTAGTAGAAGTGTTAGATTTTCACTTAAGAAATAGAGAGTTTTTAAGGAGTTTTGAACCTTCTAGAGTTGAAGGATTTTACACAATAAAAAATCAAAAGCATATTTTAACGGAGAACTATAAACAGTTTTTAAATGGTAATGGCATTAATTTTGGTATATATAAAAGTGATAGACTTATTGGGAAAATAAGAATATCTAATATTGTTATGGGTGTTTTTAAAAATGCGTTTATAGGTTATTCTATGGATGAGAAAGAACAAGGTAAGGGGTATATGAAAGAAGCAGTTAAACTAGTAGTGGATTATGCTTTTGAGGAATTGGAACTACATAGAATCGAAGCAAATACTTTAATAGATAATGAAAAATCACAAAGAGTTCTAAGAGGCTGTGGATTTAAAGAACTTGGAATAAGTGAAAAATACCTATACATAAATGGAGCGTGGAGAGATCATATGGTTTTTTACAATGTTAAAAGTGACTAATTAACCTTTTTTATTTAAAAAGAGTGGAAAACTGTTGACAAATGATTAAACAACTGATAAAGTAGTAGAAGTCGTCACTTGATGACAAAGCAAGTTGGTCTTTGAAAATTGAACAGAGAAATAGGTAAAGATAGCAAAATAATATTTTGCTAAACCAGTTAATTACTTTAGTAAATAAAGTGAATTTTAGTCGTAAGACTAAATAGTATGTAATGAGCTTGCTAACCAACTTAACAGTTGGCGCAGATTAATCATTTCAAACTAAAAGTGTAAACTTTTAAATTGAGAGTTTGATCCTGGCTCAGGACGAACGCTGGCGGCGTGCCTAACACATGCAAGTCGAGCGATGAAATCCTTCGGGGTGAATTAGCGGCGGACGGGTGAGTAACACGTGGGTAACCTGCCTCAAAGAGGGGAATAGCCTCCCGAAAGGGAGATTAATACCGCATAATATGTTTTGATCGCATGATCAGAACATCA